>RFJV01000350.1 GCA_003694775.1 Chloroflexota bacterium
CCGCCGCGGCCCGCAGTATACTGGCCGCAGTCCGGGAGATGGTCGAGGCGTTCGGCTACCATCGCCGCGACCGGGAGGTGTCTGCGCTGGAAGCGGCGGCGAGGTGAGGTAGGGAGGGATTTTGACAAATTTCCCCTCCGGGATATAATCCACCATATAATTCAATTTAAATTGTACTATATTAACCGATGTCATCTTTAGACCCGGCAACCATAGAAAAATTACAAACCTGGCTCAAAGTGGTATCCGACCCCAAACGCCTGCGGATTATCAATCTGCTGATGGAAGGAGTGCAGTGCAACTGCGAACTGGGCGAACGGCTTCAAATGCCCCGCAACCTGATTTCCCACCATTTGGGTGTTTTACGCCAGGCCGGTCTGGTTGAGGTCGAACGGGATATGCTCGATGCCCGCTGGGTTTACTACTCCATCAACCGGGCCGCCCTGGATGAACTGAACGCGGTTTTCGACGCCTTTTTTAATCCGGACCGCATCCAGCCGCGCCATCCGGCTTGTGGTCCCCAAAGCGTGCAGGAACAAATCTCGGAGATTAAGTTCATAGAGCCATAAAATTTTTTTCTCCATTTATTCAATTGAGATTGAACTATAATTAAATCCTGACCAATTTTCCAAAGGAGCCTGACTTGCCATGACCGATACCATATCCTTTTTTGACCCACCCTCCACTCGATTTCAAGGGGTAATGGTCGAAATCTTTGACCCGCCGATGTGCTGTCCCACCGGCCTGTGCGGGCCAACACTCGACCAGACCCTGCTGGACGTGAACGAGATGGTTCTGGCCCTCAAAGCCCAGGGGGTGCAGGTAGAACGCTACCAGATGACCAGCCATCCCCAAAAATTCACCGCCAACCCCGACGTGATGCGCCTGGTGCAAGAAAAGCAACTCGACGCCCTGCCCATCACCGTGGTGCAGGGCCAGGTTATTAAAGTCGGGGCCTACCCCACCCTGGCCGAGATAACCGCGGCGTTAAACGGGGACCGGTCATGAAAACCCAATTCATCTTCTTCTCCGGTAAAGGTGGCGTGGGCAAAACCAGTATGGCCTGCGCTACCGCCCTCCGCCACGCGGATGAAGGCCGGCGCACACTCATCGTCACCACCGACCCCGCCGCCAACCTGTCTGATGTCTTCGAGCAGTCTATCGGCCACAATATCACGCCCATCACCGGCGCACCCAACCTGTGGGCTATGGAAATTGACCCCGACCGGGCCACCGAAGAATACATAGACCGGGCTATGGCCCCCATCCGGGCCGCCTTCCCCCCGCAGATGGTGCAGGTGATGGAAGAGCAAATGAGCGGTCCCTGCACCGCCGAGGTGGCCGCCTTTGACCGTTTTGTGGATTTTTTAGACCTATCCGGCAACGGCAACGGTCAGCCGGCCCGCTTTGAGGTGGTTATCTTCGACACCGCCCCCACCGGCCACACCCTGCGCCTGATTGAACTGCCCGCCGAGTGGAGCCGCTCCATCGCCGAAGCCGAACAGGGCAGTGGACAGACCTGCATCGGCCCGGCCGCAGCCATTCAGGAGGCCCGGTTCAAATACGAACGGGCTATGCAAACAATGCGCGACGAGGCCCAAACCACCTTCGTCTTCGTCTTGCAACCCGAGGCCACCTCTATCAAAGAAACCCGCCGGGCCATTGCCGAACTGGACAAACTGGGCATCCACACCTACCGGCTCATCATCAACGGCATCATCCCCCCTGCCGAAGCCGCCAACCCCCTGCTGGCCGCCCGCATCCAGATGCAGACCGGCTATCTGGCGCAGATTGAGCGCGACCTGCCCCTGCCTGCCCGCCGTATGTTCCTGCTCGACAGTGAAATCAAAGGGCTAAAACGTCTGCGCGACGTGGCGAAAGGCCTGTTCGACGGCCAGTTTGAAACCACGACCGCCCCCGCGCCGGATTCCGCGCCGCCCGCACCCACGTTCCAGCCGCTGGCCGCGCCGCCCGAAGCCTTCGCTCGCCTGTTGCCCAACGGACAGCGCCGCGTCCTCTTTTTTGCCGGAAAAGGCGGGGTGGGCAAAACAGTAGCTTCTTGCCTGACCGCGGTCTGGCTGGCCCGGCAGGGCTGTAAAACCCTCCTGCTGACCACCGACCCCGCCGCCCACCTGGGCGACGTGCTGGGTGTCCCCGTAGGTGACCAGCCGGCCCCGGTAGAGGCCATTCCTGACCTGTGGGCCGCCAAAATTGACCCCAAAACCGCGGCCGAGGCCTACAAACAGCGCATTCTGGACGACGCCCGCCGGCGAGGCCGCCCCCCCGAAGCCATTGCGGTGATGGAGGAAGAACTCAACTCCCCCTGCACCGAAGAAATGGCCGCCTTTGACCGCTTTATAGACTACGCCACCCAGGATACGTGGCAGGTGATTGTGTTTGACACCGCGCCCACCGGGCACACTCTGCGTCTGCTGGAACTGCCGGTAGATTGGAGCAAGCAACTGGATGTCAAGGTCTTTGCCTCGGTGGATACCACAGCCGCCGACGATGTGGCCAAACAGCGCTTTGGGCAGGTCATCGAGATGATGCGCGACCCCAACCAGAGCACATTCGCCTTTGTCATGTACCCGGAGTCCACGCCCATCATCGAAGCCTACCGCGCCGCGGAAGAACTGCGCACCGTGGGCATTGAGCCGGGGCTGGTGGTCGCCAATTTCATCATTCCGCCGGAACAGGCCACCACCCCCTTTGTCCGTGCCCGGCGGGCCATGCAGGAAAAATATCTGGCCGAAATATCGCACCGGTTCCCCGTCCCTGTGGTTCAAATTCCCCTTCTACCCAATGAAGTGAGCGGATTGGAACACCTCATTGAACTGGGAAAACGGGTCTTTAACGGTGCTGGTGAACCCGAAGCAAGGAGGATTTGATGTCCCCAACAACACCGCCAGCGTCTTCCGCCGCCACAACAGATACCTACACCGAACTCTCTGCCGCTATCCGCAGTTTTGCTCAAGCGCTGGCCGAATCGGAGCAGTTTCGCGCCTTTGAGGATGCCGCCGACCGTTTCCGGCATGATAAAGCGGCCCAGGACGCACTGAAAGCATTCCAGGAAAAACGGCAGTCCCTGCAAGGCTTGCTGATGCTGAATGCCGTCAGCCCCGAAGACCGGGCCGAATTACAGCGCCTGTATCAGGATTTTATCGACCAGCCCTCTGCCGCGGCCTACCTGCAAGCCCAGGACGACTTGATGGCGCTGTGCCGGGCCACGGCAGAACTGCTGTCCACCCGCCTGGGCCTGGATTTTGCCGCGGCCTGCGGGTCGGGATGCTGTTAACAAAGGAGATTGACAACAATGAACCCTCATTCGCCTATCCTTCCGCCGGCAGTTCTGACCGCCACAGAAAGATTAGCCAGCACATTGGCGCAAACAGAACCGATTGCCGCCTTTCGGCAAGCCAGACAACGCCTGGAAGCCAACCCGGAAGCCCAAAACTTACTGCAACAGCTCATCAACCTGCAGGCCGACCTGCGCCGGCGCAGACAGGTTGACCCGGCAGAACTGGAACGCCTGCGCACACTCCAACACGAGGTGCAGGCCAATGCCGTCATTATGGCCTACCTGGAAGCCCAGCAGACGGCTATGTCCTATCTGCCGCAGGTCAACCAGGAAATCAGCCAATGGCTCGGCATTGACTTTGCGGCATTGGCTCGACCGGGGTGCTGTTGATGGATACCGTTCAGGTTGTGCAGATAGTGGGTGCGCCGGTGGCCTGCGCCGACGGGGTCAAAGATGTCTGGCGCGACATTGCTGGCATGGCCCAAACCCAACTCCAGCGGCGGTTTGGCAGTAGGGTGCGGGTGGAATATTTTGACCTGTTTGACCCGGATTGTCCATCCCTGCCATCCGAGGCCCGGTTGCCGGTTGTGTTTGTGAATGGTCATCTGTTCAGCAGTGGGGGGAAAATTTCTATCCCGGCCATCCGCAAACACCTGGAAATCGGCGCATCCCCATCCGCGCTATCCACCCCCTAGCGGGGTAGACTGCCAACGCCTACCCCACCAGCCGGCGGAGACCCTCCTCAAACGCGACCTGCGCCGACCAGCCCAGCCGGGACCGGGCCAGCGATGGGTCGGCATAGGAGTGACGGATGTC
>RFJV01000351.1 GCA_003694775.1 Chloroflexota bacterium
CCTTCATCCCTCCGATTGCCCATCCCCTCGACTTAAGGTATAATGCATTTCCGGAATCTCTGAGTCTCCGGCAGAGGATTTACCGGATGTCGTTTCACATCCTCCTGATAGAAAACAACAGCCTGGAATCCCAGGCCTCCCTACAGCCTTGTCTGACCGAAGAGGGATACCAGGTCAATAAGGTTCATACCCCGCAAGAGGTCGCCGCCGGCCTGCAGGTCGATTGGCCGGACGCGGTGGTCTACTTCTCCTTTCCCGGCGCGCCCGGTCTGGACACGTTTCGCCAGCCAATGGATACCATTGGACTACAGCTTCCCTGGCTGGTGGTCGACCCGGACGGCGCACAGCCCCTGCCCAATGACAGGCTGGTCACCGGTTTGACCACCACCGACCCGGAAAAGATTGCCAAAACCCTGCAAACCATCCTCAAACGGCAAAAACAGCGGTTCATCCGCCTGCCAGGCCTGATTCTGGACTGCCGCGACCATCTTCTCCTGCGGGACGGTCAGCCGTTCAGCCTGACCCCCAAAGAGTTCAAGCTTCTGCACCTGCTCATCCAAAATGCCGACCAGGTAACCAGCCGGCGGGAGATAATGCGCCAGGTCTGGGATACAGACTATCTGGGCGACACCCGCACCCTGGATGTGCACATCCGCTGGCTGAGGAAAAAGCTGGAAGAAAACCCCAGCCGTCCCAGACGGCTCATTACCGTGCGGGGGGTGGGATACCACTTTGTCAGCCACCCCGACGAGTAAACCGGTGAACAGGTTCCATCACCTCATCCCCCTGGCATTGGCTCTGCTTCTGGCGGCCTGCAGTGGCAGACCCGCCAGCACCCCCTTTGAGCCAATCCGGCCAGACCCCACCGCTACCCCCACCGTCCAGGCGGTGGTCTCTCCCACCTCTGTTGTCCCCGACAGCGTGTCTCTGCTGACCTACACCCATCCGTCCGGTCGCTTCAGCATCCAGCATCCGGCCAACTGGGATGTGGTAGACCAGCCCGGCGGCGTTCTGCTGGTAGACCCCGGCGACCAGGCCGGCATCGCTGTCCAGTTTCAGGACGCGGGACAGGTGTACTCGGCGGAGGAGCTGAACGGCTTTCTGGTGACCTACGTGGCCCGGAACTTTGCCGGAGAGGGGAGCGGCTTTACCGCCATCGACCAGCACCGCCTGCCCGGCGGCGGGGAAGCGGCCCTGTTCAGTACGGTAGACCCGGCCCGCGGGCGGGTGGTCAACCAGGTGCGGGTGGAACAGCACCAGACGGTGGTCTTCATTACCCTGCTGAACGCGGTGGAAGCGCAGTGGAAGCTGTCGCAGGCAAAGCTGGAATCACTGGCCGATACACTGACCGTGCTGGACAGCAGTCCCCTGGCCACCCCAACCCCGGCTGAAGCCGAGCCGGTGTGGACGCTCATCGGCTCGACCGGCAACCGCTTTGCTTTCCTTTACCCCAGCAACTGGACGGTTGTCCGCCAGGACGAGTCGACCGTGCAGGTAGAACTGCCCGACCTCTCGCTGAAGTTTGAGGGCAGTATGACCACCCCCGCGCCGGCGGGGAGCAGTCCGGTGGAGCAGGCCAGCCAGGCCGCCCAGCAGTTTGTGGACCAGCTTATGGCGGAGTACGGGGAGGTCCAGAGTTTGCCGGCCCAGGAGTTCCCTCTGGGGCAGACCACGGGGGCAACGATTGACTTTCTGTACACCACTGCTGAAGGGGAAGAGATGGCGGGGTCGGTGATTACTGCGGTGCAGGAGGACACCGTGTACCGGGTCGTGTTCACCGCGCCGGCAAAATACTACCAGGCCGCGCTGGAGTTTTTCAACCCCATGTACAAGAGCTTCAAAATTTTGTCTCCGGAAGACCTGCCAACCCGGTAGCTACAGCGCCTCGTCGCCGGTATCGCCGATAGGCAGTTCCACCCAGAAGGTGCTCCCCTTGCCGGGAGTACTCTCCACCCAGACCCGTCCCCCGTGGGCCTCGACCACGGCCCGCACCAGGTAAAGCCCCAATCCCGTGCCGGGAGTTTGCCGGGCCAGGCGGTTGTCAACCCGGTGGAAGCGGTCGAAGATGCGTTCCTGCTCGCCGGGCGGAATGCCGATGCCTTCATCGCTGACAAAAATGCGGATGCGGTCGTTTTCGGCCAGCCGGCCCCCAACCCGAATTGTGCCGCCGTCGGGGCTGTACTTGATGGCATTGCCGATGAGGTTGGTCAGCACCTCGCGCAGGCGCTCGTAATCGGCCCGGATGGGGGGAAAGTTGGGCGGAAAATCCAGCTCGATGGTGTGCTTGTCGGTGGTGGCCTGCAAATTTTCCACGGCCTGCCGGCTCAAGTCTACCACATTGACGTAGCTCAGCTTCAGCTTCAGGCCGCCGGCCTGCAAACGGCTGGCTTCCAGCAGGTTGGTAATCAGGCGGTCCAGCCGGTCGGCCTCTTCCTCAATGACGGCCAGTCCCTCGGCCAGGGTTTCCCGGTCCCAGTTGGCGTCTTCGCGGGCCAGGGTTCCGGCGTATCCCTTGATAATGCTGACCGGCGTTTTCAGCTCGTGGGAAATGACCGACAGCAAGGTTTGCTTCAGCTCCTCGGCTTCCTTCAGGTGGGTAATATCGCGCACGTTGGCAATCACCTGCGCCAGATGGCCTTCATCATCGTACTGGAGGGCGTAGTTATCGGCCAGGGTAATCTTGACCCCATCGGCCCGGTGGTGGATGCCTTCCACGTACAGCCGCTGGTCGGCGGGGGGATTGATGAGGGGGCAGGCAGTGTGGCACACGCTGACGCCCTGGGACGTATGCAGGTTCAGCACCTCGTAGCATGGCCGGCCGATGGCTTCGTCGGGAGAAATGCCGGTCAGGTTTGCCAGGGCCCGGTTCCAGGTCTGGATGATGCGGTAGGGGTTGAGCATCATCACCCCGTCGCCGCTGTTTTCGATGATGGCATCCAGCCGCTCCCGCTCCCGGCTGACCTGCTGGTACAGCTTGGCATTGTGCACGGCAATGGCGGCCTGGTTGGCAAAGGCGCTCAGCACCTGCCGGTCGTTCTGGCTGAAGGCCGCACCCCGCGCCCGGAAGATAAAGATATGGCCGATGATTTCGTCGCCGATTTCCAGGGGGAGCATAACGACCTGCCGCAAAGGCACGCCCGCGGCCCGCGAAGCCAGAGCCAG
>RFJV01000045.1 GCA_003694775.1 Chloroflexota bacterium
CGCCGTTATATCTGCCACTCGCCGTTGAGAATGACCGGTCTGCCGTCCAGAATCAGGTCGGCCTGCGGCTGGACAAAATCCTCGTGCAGGTCGGCTTCCACCTGCCCGCCCATATGGATGTTATCGCCGATGGCAATATGGACCGTCCCCTTGATTTTTTCGGCTTCCAGCACGTTGTCCGGCTGGCGGGCATTGGGATTGGTGCCGACCCCCAGTTCGGCCAGGTTGCGCCGCGCCCGGTACTGCGGGTCGTCGCTGTCCAGCCGGAGCAGGGCGCGGAATTCATCCCCGACCGCACCCCCGCCGGTCAGTTCGACCACCTCTCCCTTTTCAATGCGGAAGGTCATATCTTCCTCCAGGCCGGGGAACCAGCCCGCCGGCGCGACCAGCACCCCCTCGCCGGTTCCTTCCAGGGGAATGGCATAAGCCTCCCCCGCGGGCAGGTTGCCCCACCGTTCGGGGTCGCTACCGTACAGGCCATCATCGGTATGGCCGGGCCGGCCAGACAGGCTGAAGCGCAGGTTGGTGCCGTGGGGTGAACGGACCACCACCTCATTGGCCGCGGTCAGGGCGTCGGCAAATTTGCGGCAGTCCGCGGCCACCTGGCGGTAATCCACAGCCATCGGGCCGCCGGCGGCGAACATTTGGGCCTCAAAGCCGGGCATACTGGCGACCCGCACCCCGGCCTTTGTTGCCGCCTGGCGGGCGTTGGTATGAGACAGGGAGTAGCTGGTCAGGGCGACCAGCACGTCAGCCTGGCGCATTTGAGCCGCGGTGTCGTCATCCGGCTCTCTGCCGTGCCCCCCGGTGGAGAAAAATGGCAGAAACTTCGCCTGGCTGTCTGGAAAGTGTGCCGCGGCGATGTCGGCCACCAGCCGGGCCAGCATCGCCCGCTCCAGCATATCTTCCAGCCAGGCCGGGGCCGCGGTTTGCCACTCTTCAGGGCGCGGAATGTCGGCAACCACCAGCAAGGTTTCGCCGGCTTTCAGGCCCATATTGACTTTCAGCATATTCACCACGCCACTGGCGATGGCGTCTGGTTGAATCCAGGTCATTTGCAAAGCTCCCTCTGAAAATTTGGGTAGGGTGTCGTCCCGCCAGGGACGGTCCAACTCCTCCGTATTTAAAATTCAGAATTCAAAATTCAGAATTCACCATTATTCATACCCTTCTGCCCCCATCGCCCGGCACAGGGCGACCAGTTCCGGATGGATGTAGCGACCGTTCTCCTCAATCTGCGTGTCATCCAGCCACACCGAAGGATTCAGCACCACGCCGTCGGTATGGGCCGGGGAGCCGTATTCCGTGGCCCCAATGCCGAACTGCATACAGCCAAAGATGCGCTCATCTTCCAGGATGCGCCCGGTGACGCGGGTCACACCGGGGTTAAAACCGTAGCAGGCGTGGTCCATCAGGTAGGCTTCCGGGTGGTTGAACCCGGCCAGCCACTGCGAAAAACGCTCCGCCTCCGGACCGCCCTCGATTTTTTTGACATACCCGCCCTCGATGGTCAGGCGGACGGGCTGGTGAAGCCGGCCCAGGTCTGCCGGGGGCCAGAGCGAACCGTCGAACACCAGCACCCCTTCCACACTTTCCCGGATAATCATAAACCCGGATTGGCCGCCCAGCATTTGCGGATAGCCACCCTCCGCGGGCGGCGGCTCCCAGAAGGGGTCGCCGGCTTTGTCTACCTTCATTTTGACATCCGTACCGGCGGGGCTGGTCAGACGCACCGTGTCCGCCTCCTGCGACATCCGGTACAGGCGGGTCGCCATTTCCTGCATGGGCGGATAGTTTACCCGGCCAATGGTGCGCACCATCATATCGACATCCATCCCGGTCAGGCAAACGTAGATACAGCCGTTTTCAATAGCCGCGTGGTAAGCAGGGCTGTAAAGCTGGTAAGCCACGGCGTAGTCAATCCACACTTCTGCCCCCAGAACGGCCTGCGACAGGGGACGGGGCGGCTCCTGCATCGGCGCGGGCAGGGTGTGGTACCAGACCACGGTGGGAATGCCGCCCACGGCGTACACCGCGCCGGCGGTTGCCTGGACGACCCGCCAATCCGAGGCCGTATCCGCGGTGATGAGCACCTGCTGTCCGGGCTGGATGGGCCGCATTTCGGTGACCAGCTTGTGCGCGGCGCGGGCCAGCTCCAGGTGATAATATTCCCGGCGCGGTTCTGTGCCCAGGATGAATTCCATTACCAACCTCCTGTCTGCTGTTTTGCGACCAGCTCCTCGATGGGAACGTAGTCGATGTCAAAGCCAAAGTAGCGCGGTCCGGAAGCTTCATTCAGGCCGAATTCGGTGCGGAACGCCTCCAGCCCCTTCATGCCGACCGCCACCACCTCGTCGCCTTCCTTGATGAGGGTGTTGGTGGTGCCCTCGCCATTGCGGTAAGCCAGAGTCAGAAGGTCGGGACTGCACACAAAGGGCTGGCCGTTCAGCCATGAGACGTGGTTTTCATTTTTGAACCACACATCCAGGGTCTGGCCTTCGTAGGGGCCGGTGCCGCGGATATGGGTCGTGCCGAACATGTAGCCGTCCCGGTCCTCCCACTCCTTGCCGGTGACCACGCCCTCAAACAGCCGCCAGCCGCCGGTAACGGCCAGGGCCGCGTCGATGGGGTCAGTGCCCTGCTCTCTGGCCTGCCGGATGGCCCGGCCGATGTTCAGGCATTTGGTCAGGGTGCCGCGCACCAGGATTTCTTTCATTTCCCGGCCCGGCAGAGGTGTGGCGGCCATTGTGGTATTGCCGTAGGCGGCCACGGCCAGCATCTTGCCGATGCGCTCCAGCATGTGGGGATTGACAGTGTAGGTCACAATGGCGACATTGCCCCAGCGGTCCACACTGGAAAAGGGCCAGCTGTGTTTGCCGTACAGGTAGGGTGTGCCCTGCATTTCATCGGGGATGGCCCGGCCGGCGTAGTCCCCATCGACCACGGGGATGCCCAGCCGCGCCCCGGTGACCAGCGGGGCCGGGGTGTTGCCCGCGCCCAGCTCCGCGGGGACAATACAGCCGATAGGCTGGCCCAGGAACTTGCCCAGCTCTTTCACCGCTTCTTCCATCGAGCGGTCCCCGTACCGGTCCTTCAGGCCGACCCGCTCAATTTCGGCCAGTGTTTCCGGCGAGGTCGGGGCGATGGTGCCCATCCCGTAGGTGGTGACGGTCAAGGCGTCGTCCGGAATTTCTTCCGCGTCCACCCACTCCAGGGTCAAGCCGTCGGCCAGCGCCTCTTTGAGCATCCCCATTCCCCAGTCAACGCCACCCCCGCCGCCGGTCCCCATAAAGAGACAGCCGTTGACCAGGTCTTCACAATCCTGCAGTGTTTCCAGTTTACCTCGCGGCATTGCGATGCACCTCCGTGCTAAAAGGATGAAGGATGAAGGCGGAAGGATGAAGGATGAAGGCGGGAAACAACCTTCCACCGTTGTCGAAAATACGGAATACCGGCGTAGCGGTGCTACGCCCCTACCTCTTTGCCCACCAGGTGGCAGGCCGCCCAATGTTCCGATTCTACTTCCAGCAGAGACGGTTCCACCTTTGAACAGACATCCACCGCCACGGGACAGCGGGGATGGAAAGCACAGCCGGGGGGCGGATTGGCCGGGTTGGGCGGGTTCCCCGGCAAGATGATGCGCTCCCGGCGCAGTTGGGGGTCAATAATGGGGGCCGAGGAGAGAAGCGCCTTTGTGTAGGGATGCAGCGCCCCCCCCTGAAAGAGCGTGTCGGCTGTGCTCAGTTCGACAATCTGGCCCAGATACATCACCGCAATCCGGTCGCTGATGTGCTGGACCACGCTCAAATCGTGGGAAATGAAAAGATACGTCAGGTGCAGGTCGGCCTGCAGTTGCTTCAGCAGGTTGATAATCTGGGCCTGCACCGACACGTCGAGAGCGGAGGTTGGCTCGTCCAGGACAATGAACTTTGGGTTCAGGGCCAGCGCCCGCGCCACGGCAAGGCGCTGTAACTGCCCCCCGCTGAACTCGTGGGGGTAGCGGTACAGAATTTCACCGGGCATTCCCACCTGCTGAAGCAGTTCGCGGGCGCGGGCAACCAGCCGGTCGCCGCGCAGGTCGGTATGAGCCACCAGCGGCTCGGCGATAGACTTCAGCACCGTGAACCGGGGGTCAAACGAGGTGTAGGGATTCTGGAAGACCATCTGCATATGCCGGCGGTACGGGCGCAGAGTTCTCCGGTCCAGCGGGGCAATATCCTGACCCTCGAAAAGAATCTGGCCGGAGGTTGGCGGGATGAGCCGCAAAATCGTCCGGCCCAGGGTGGTCTTTCCGCACCCCGATTCGCCCACCACGCCCAGGGTCTCCCGGCGGTAGATGGTCAGACTGACGCCGTTCAGGGCACGGACTTCCTTTTTTTCGCGGCGGAACAGCCCGCTTTGGGAGCGGAAAATCTTGTACAGGTGGCGGGTTTCTACCAGCGGGGTGCGGCTCATCGCTGACCCTCCCGGCTGTAAAGGTGGCAGGCAACCCTATGCCCGACCTCGTCCAACCGCGTGGGCAAAGGTTTCTGCTCGCGGCAGATGTCCATCACTTCCGGACAGCGAGGCCAGAAAGGACAGCCGGACGGCAAATCCAGGCCGCTGGGCACACTGCCGGGGATGGACTGCAGGGCCTTTCCGCGGTGGGATGGCCGGGGCAGAGCCTCCAGCAGGCCGCGGGTATAGGGGTGCTTCATCTGGTACAGCACCTGGGCCGTGGGGCCGGTTTCGACAATACTGCCGGCATAGGCCACGCCGACCCGGTCGCAGGTTTCGGCCACCACCCCCAAATCGTGGGTGATGAGCAGAATCGACACCCCCTGCGCGGCCCGCAGGTCGTTCAGCAGGGCCAGAATCTGGGCCTGGATGGTGACATCCAGAGCCGTGGTCGGCTCGTCGGCGATGAGCAGTTCTGCGCCGGAAGCCAGAGCCATAGCAATCATCACCCTCTGCTGCATCCCGCCGCTCAGTTCGTGGGGGTAGGCGCGGAAAATGCGCGCCGGGTCGGGCAGGCCAACGGCCTCAAAACCGGCCAGGGCCAGTGCTCTGGCTTCGTGCCGGTCCACCCGCCGGTGGTGGCGGATGATGCGGCTTATCTGACTGCCAACGGTAAACACGGGGTTCAGCGAGGCGGACGGGTCCTGAAAAATCATGGCGATGCGTCCCCCTCGAATCTGCTCCATTTCGCGCCTGTTCTTCTGGAGCAAATTCTCGCCGTGAAACAGGATGCGCCCGGCGATAACTTCTCCGGGGTACGGAACCATCCCCAGGACGGCCAGCCCGGTCACGGACTTGCCGCACCCCGATTCTCCGACCAGGCCAAAAATTTCGCCGGGATGGATGTGGAAGCTCATCCCGTTGACAGCGTGCACCGTACCGGCATACGTTTTGAAGCGGATATACAGGTCTTCTACAGACAGCAGTGGTTCGGTCATGAAACGGCTCGACGGGTACGCGGGTCGGCGACATCGCGAATGGCGTCGCCCAGCAGGTTGAAAGAGAGGGTCACCAGGAAAATAGCCGCGCCGGCGGAGCCGGCAAACCAGGGGCGTTCGATGAAGTAGATGCGCCCGGTGCTAATCATTTTGCCCCAATCGGCGGTGGGGGGATGGACCCCCAGGCCGACAAAGCTGATGGCCGCGCCGGTCAGAATGGCCGAACCGATGTCCATCGTGGCCTGCACCAGCACGGGCGTCATCACATTGGGCAGGATATGCTGGACAATGATGGTAAAATCGCTGACCCCCATACTGCGGGCGGCCTCAACAAAGTGCAGTTCCCGCAGAGAAAGGGTCTGCGCCCGGACCAGACGGGCATACCAGGGCCACCAGGTAAAGGCGATGGCTATCATAGCATTGATGAAGCTGGACCCCAGCGCGGCGGCAATGGCAATTGCCAGCAGGAGAGGCGGAAAAGCCAGGAAAACGTCGGTGATGCGCATAATGAGGTTGTCGATTCTGCCGCCGTAGTAGCCGGCCACCGCGCCCAGGGGGATGCCGATAGCCACGGCAATGATGACCACCAGAAACCCGATGCTGAGCGAACTGCGGCCACCGTACAGGATGCGGGCCAGCACGTCGCGGCCCAGGTAGTCTGTACCCAGGGGGTGAGTCGGGCCGGGAGGCTGGAACTTTTCGATGATGTTCGGGTTGCCCAGGCCCTGGTCGGGGTAGGGGGTCAGCCAGGGGGCAAATACCGCGCCCAGCACAAACAGCAGGATGACCACCAGGCTGACCACCGCCAGCGGGTCGCGGCGGAAAGCCTGAAGCATCAGGCCGACTTCCTTGTAGCGACTGGTACGGATGTCTGCGGGCAGGCCGGTCAGGTCAACGGAAGCGGTCATTCGGTCTCCTTACTGCAGGGTTACTCGCGGGTCAATCGCGGCCTGGGCCAGGTCCAGGAACAGGTTGATGAACACGTAAAACACCGTCACCACCAGCGTTACCGAAACGATAACCGGAAAGTCCACACTCAGCACCGCGTCGGTGACGTAAGAGCCGAGGCCAGGCCAGGCAAAAATCACCTCGACCAGGATGGCCCCGGTCAGGGAGTAGACAAAGGACAGTCCCAGCACGGTCAGCGTGGGGGTGATGGCATTTTTCAAGGCCAGCACAAACAGAACGGTTCTTTCCGGGATGCCGGCGGCACGGGCGGCCAGGATGTACTTTTCCTGCAGAACTTCAATCATCGTGGAGCGGGTCATCCGGATGGTCAGCCCGATGGGGTAGGTGGCCAGGGTAAAGGCGGGCAGAATCAAATGCCACAGGGCGTCTTTAAAGGCCACCCAGTTTCCGGCCACCAGCGCGTCCAGGGTATACATCCCGGTAATGGGGACCACCGGCGACGTGAGCGAGATTTCGGTAGACAGCCGGCCAGAGAGGGGAAGCAGGCCCAGCCGACTGAAGAAGAAAAGCTGGAGCAGGAGGCCCAGCCAGAAGGTGGGCATCGACACGCCAGCGATGGACACCAGCCGGGTGAGGTGGTCCAGCAGACTCCCCTTGCCGGCACCCGACAGCACTCCCAACGGGATACCGATGAGCACGGCCATCAGCATCCCGGCCAGCACCAGCTCCAGGGTAGCCGGGAGGAAGACACGCAGGTCGCGGAGAATCGGCTGGTGGGTGCGGATGGATACGCCGAAATTTCCCGTCAGGATGTCCCGCATATAGCGCAGATACTGCTCGTACAGGGGACGGTCCAGCCCTAGCTGGCGGGCGGCCTGGGCAATCTGCTCCTGGGTGGGGCGCGGGCCAACCCACGCCGCGGCCGGGTCGGATGGGACCACGCGGGCAATCAAAAATGTGATAATCGATACGCTGATGAGCACCACAACGGCCATCAGAAGCCGCCGGGCAATGTATTCCCACCGACTCATAAACTGTTCCGTAAGGCCGGGGACGGCGCGGAAGCTCCCGGCGCCGCCCCCGGCGGG
This sequence comes from Chloroflexota bacterium, assembly GCA_003694775.1. Taxonomy (GTDB): domain Bacteria; phylum Chloroflexota; class Anaerolineae; order 4572-78; family J111; genus J111. The sequence continues at coordinate 7,433 of RFJV01000045.1, forward strand.
TCGCCATTACTGCCGGGTAAGCTGATAAACAAACACGACGTGCGGATAGGCCGGATTATCCACATAGCCCTTGATGTCACTGCGGGCCAGATGGATGTTGGCTACGTCGTAGAAGAAGAGGGCCGGCGCATCCTCAACCAGGATTTGCTGGGCCTGGATGAACATTTCCTCGGCCTTATCCCGGTCACTGCCGGAAAGGGCGTTGGCATCGTCAATCAGGGTATCATATTCCGGGTTGCTGTAGTAGGAGAGGTTGAACAGCGTTTCCTCTTCGGAGTGGAACATGCTGTAGAGGAAGCTGTACGGCGATACATAGTCCGGCCACCAGTACATCACAAAGATGTCCTGGGCATTCTGCGGGTCGGACTTGCCCAGGTCCCACTGCGCTTCCCAGTTCATTCCCTGGACGGTGAGGTTGATGCCCAGCTTGGCCAGTTCTGCCTTCCAGACCTCACCGAGCTGTTGTTCGTCCAGGTCGCCGGTGGCATAGGTCATCAGCAGGTCAAAGCCGCCGTCGGGGTAGCCGGCTTCGGCCAGAAGTTCTTTGGCCTTGTCCAGGTCGTAATGATACTGGAACAGGTCCTTGCTGTGGCCCCACATTCCGGCGGGAACCGGTCCGTAGGCCTGGGTGGCCCGGAGGCCCATCACGCTTTCGATGAACTGCTTGTAGGGGAAGCTGTAGGACAGGGCCTGGCGCACCAGCTTGTTATCCAGCGGCGGTTTTTGGGTGTTCAGCAGGCCGAGCAAGTTCTGGTAGCCGGGGTTGGCATAGACAATCACGTCTTCCCGCTTGTCCAGGGCCGGCAGGTTATCGGGGGGAACCTGGTAGGTAAAGTCGGCTTCGCCGGATTCAATCATCTGCTGGAGAACTACGGGGTCTTCGCGTATCTCAAAGACCACCTTATCGAACTGACCTTCTTTCCAGCCGCCCCAGTAGTCTTCGTTGCGGGTCATCACCACACGGGAGCCGCGCTCGAAGCTTTCGATGATGTAGGGGCCGGTGCCGGCGCAGTGCCCCTCGTTGAACCAGTCGTGCCCGTGCTCCTCATACGCCTTGGGGCTGTACATCCAGGCGGCGTAGCCGGAAGAGGCAATCAGGTCCAGCGGGGCGGGGTAGCTCAGCTTGAACTTGACCGTATAATCGTCAACTACTTCGATTTCTTCTACCGGGTCCCAGATGTAAGCCGCGCCCACGCCGATTTCTTTGGTTTTTTCGATGGAATACTTGACCGCCTCGGCATTGAACGGCTCACCATCGTGGAACTTCACCCCCTGGCGAAGTTTGAATACCCATTCCGTGGCGTCAGCGTTGGCTTCCCAACTGGTTGCCAGCACCGGGCTGAGAATTTCGGGACTGCCGGGCGGGTTGTAAAAAGTGAGCGTTTCGTAACAGTTGGATACCACCACCGAGTCATTGGAATAGCTTTGGGCCGGGTCCAGGTCCGGGAAGCTGGTGGGGTGGGCGTAGACAAAGATGTTCGGCTCGGCGGCAGGTTGGGCCGCTGGGGGTTTTTGGGTGGGGGTAGGTTCAGGCTGTTCTGCCGCCTGGGTGGGGGTGGGTGGGGCCACTTCTGTTGTCGGCGCGGTGGCCGGGGGCTGGGTGGGTTCCGGTTGGGGCGCTCCACCGCAC
>RFJV01000352.1 GCA_003694775.1 Chloroflexota bacterium
CAAACTCATAAACTCATAAACTCTCAAACTCATAAACTCCCAAACTCTCATTTATCGCCCGCCGAAGCCGGTCATGGTGATGCCCTGGACAAAGTAGCGCTGGGCAAAGATAAACAGCACCACCACGGGCAGGGTCATCAGGGTGCCGGCGGCAAAGACCAGCTCCCAACTGGCCCGGAAGGACTCGTCGGCGTTGAGGCCGGCAATCCCCAGAGCCAGGGTCCAGTTGTCCAGACTGCTGATGTAGATAAGGGGGTTCATAAAATCGGTGTAGTGCTGGAGCATGGCAAAGACGATGACCGTGGCAATAACCGGCTTGGACAGCGGTATCAGGATTTGTATCAGGATGCGCAGTCGGCTGGCGCCGTCAATCAGGGCGGCCTCTTCCAGCTCCATGGGGATGCCGCGGAAGAACTGGCGCATCAGGAAGATGTAGAGCGGCGTCCAGGGCGTTGTACCGAACCAGAAGGGGACGGTCAGCGGCAGGAGGGTGTCAATCCAGCCCAGGGTGCGGAACAGGATGAAGCGGGGCACCAGGGTGATGACCTCCGGAAGCATCAGGGTGGCAATCAGGATTCCGAAGAAGAAATCCCGCCCCGGCCAGCGCAGACGGGCAAAGCTGTAGCCGGTCAAAATGGAAGAGAAGAGCGTCCCCACTACGGCAAACAGAACCACCAGAAAGCTGTTCCAGGCAAAGCGACCAAAAGGTAAAATCTCAAAGACCCGGACAAAGTTATGCCACTGCGGCTTTTCCGGAATCCAGACAATAGGATGGGCAAACACCTCGGTGGAGGCTTTGAGCGATGAAGAGACCATCCACAGGGCCGGGACCAGGAAGGAGATGAGCAGGGCGGTCAGGAACAACTGCAGGATGATGAGCCAGATGCGTTCCATCATTTTACGCCGCGACCGGGTTTCGGCCATAGTAACGGCTTGCTGTAGGGCCGCTTGTTGGGTGTTGATACCGGTCATTTGCCGCCTCCTAATCCTCGTAGTAGACCCATTTTCGGGACATGTAGAACTGGACAGCCGTAAACAGCATCACGATGATGAAGAATTCCCACGACAGGGCCGCGGCGTACCCCATATTGAAGAACTTGAAGCCCTCGTTGTAGATGTTGAGCACGGCAAAGAGGGTGGCATTTTCCGGGCCGCCGTCGGTCATAATTTTGGCCGGGATGAAGGTCTGGAAGCTGTTGATGATGCCCATCACGGCATTGAAGAAAATCAGCGGCGACATCAGCGGGATGGTAATATGCCGCAGTCTCTGCCAGGCGCCGGCGCCGTCCAGGCTGGCCGCCTCAATGAGCGTCGGCGGAATGTTGCCCAGACCGGCAATGAAGATGACCATCATCCGGCCAATCATCCACAGCGACATAAAGATAAAGGCCGGTTTCGCCAGCTTGGGGTCGAACAGCCAGGGTTGCGGCGGAATGCCGAACCAGCTCAATACATCGTTCAGTATGCCAAATTCCGGGTGCAGAACTCTCTGCCATACCACCGACCAGGCCACCAGGGGGATAATGATGGGCAGGTAAAAGCCGGCCCGGTACACGTCCCGGAATTTAATTTTCTGCGTCAGGGCCAGGGCCAGGGCAAAGGCGATGATGATTTGCAGGGGAACGGCAAAAACGGTGTAGTAGGCACTGTTGTACAGACTCAGGTTGGCCCGGTCCGAGGTCAGCATTTTGATATAGTTTGCCAGCCCCACGAACTGGGGTGTTCCCAGCAGGTTCCAGCGGTAGAAGCTGAGCCAGATGGCATAGACCATAGGATAAGCAATAAATACCAGGAACCCGATGATAAACGGTGAAGCAAACAGGTAGCCTTCCAGCCACTCCTGCCAGACCAGCCGGCTGGGCCACTTGAATTTTCGGCGAGGCAAATCGGTTAAGGCCATCATTACCTCCTGGGGTATCTGCAGTCCGCGGGGCGGCAGGTGCGGCCCGCCGCCCCGCCTTCAGAGGGCCGGCTTAGCCTGCCGAGGCCCAGTAGTCATCCAGCAGTTTCTGCAGTTCTTCGTCCACTTTGGGCAGAACTTCGGCCGCGGTGGCACTGCCGCCCAGCATCGGGTCGTAGCCTACCGGCTTGACCACTTCGCTCCACATCTTACTGCGCGGAATACCGCCAATCACGTCCACCTCGGAGCGCTTGAAGGCTTCGATGAAGGCCTTGCCGTTCTCCACGCCAAACCGTTCCTTGATGGTGGGAATCCAGAAGCTCTCAATCAGGTCGAAGCTGTTGGGAATACGGCCGGTGGTTTCGGAGTAAATCTTGTCCCCTTCTTCGCTGGCCATGAAGTGGGCAAAGTCCCAGGCCTCATCCACCTTGTCGCTCTTGGGCAGGGCAATACCCTCGGCCCAGCCGCGGTGCGGGCGGTCCGGGTCGGTCACCTTGGGCATCAGCACCACGTCGAACTCAATCTGCTTGCCCTGTTCGCGCAGTTCCGGGCTGTTGAGCCGGCCAAAGAACCACGGGCCTTCGTACTTCATAGCCGCGTTGCCGGTTTCGATGGTGTTGGCGCCGCCTTCCAGGTCGGCGGGGGTGGGGGAAATCTTGAGTTTGTGGTACACGTCGTAGGCCACCAACTGCAGGATTTCGACAATCTCCGACTGGTTGAACTGGGCTTTCTTCGGGTCGACCAGCTCATCGAATTCCTGTTTGCCGGTACTGCGAATCCACTGGATGTCGCGGAACCAGCTTCCGTTGGCCTGGTAGCCGAACATCTTGTTGTCGCCGCTGGTGTTGGTCAGCTTCTGGGCGATGTCCAGGAACTCTTCCAGGGTCATATCGTCGGTGGGGTAGGGGATACCGGCTTCGTCGAAGGGCTTCTTGGCGTAGAAGAGCACCATCGTACCCAACTGGAGCGGAATCAGGTAGCGTTTGCCGTTGCGTCGGGTGCTCACCTCGATGCTGGAAACGCCTTCGGGATAGGGGGCGGTGAAGTTGTCGCGCTTGATGTAGTCGTCGATGGGGGCCAGTACGCCGTTATCGGCGTAGATTTGCCATTCCCAGCCCTGGAAGGAGGAAATGTTGGGCGGGGTGCCGCCGGCAATGGCCGTTTGCAGTTTGGGATAGAAGTTGGCATTCGGGTCGGCCACGCTGGTGACCTTGATGGTTACGTTGGGGTTGCGCTCCATGTAGAGCTTGGACAGCTTGTCCCAGGCTTCAATGTCTGCCGGGTCGCCCCAGGCCAGGAATTCCAGCTCTACCGGAGCCTTGGCCGGCGCGGCCTGCTCGCCGCTGGAAGCGGCTTCTTCTTTCTTGGCCGGGGCTTCCGGCGCGGCGGTTGGCTGTGCCCCGCAGGCGGAGAGGAACGCCAGCGCCAGCGCGCCCTGACCGCTCAAAATAAGGAACTGACGACGGGTTAAGTTGGACGGCAACTTCTTGTCAACCACTTTTCTACCTCCTCTTTGAGTCTGCAACATACGTTTACAATACACTGTTCCGGCTTATGCCGGGGTGGGCCATCGGCGGCCCGGTTCATTAAATGGTGCGTTTTGTGGCTCTCGCTAACCTTCCTCCTTTCATTTATAGATTTACAGGCGCAGAACAGGGAGCCGGAGCATCTCTGCCAGCGCCAGCAAGGCCGGAACGTAGTCGCCGTAGGTGATGGAAATGTGGTGTTCCAGGCCTTCCTGCATCACCGTGTTGAGCACCTCCGCCGCGGGGCGGTCGAACCGCAAGACGCCGGATGTGCCGGAGAAGCTGGGCGGCGCCTGGACAATCTCCCCACCGCCGACCACCAACCGGTAGGTTCCGGTGGCTTCGCTCAGCCGGGCCACCGTGACCCGTCCCGGTTTGAGGGGAAATTCCATCAGCAGGGGGAGCTTGCGGTTGGAGTGGATGGTGGCTCTGGGCGACACGCCGGGGTCGGCCATTGAGAGGGGGGCCAGGCCGCAGTGCCACAGCACCACCGCATCCAGCGCCTCGTCCACGCTAACCAGGTCGGCCCCAAAGGCCGGCTCGCCGCTCATCGACTGCAGAATGAGCTGGGTGATGGTTCCGTTGACATCAGCCTCGCAACTGCAGGGAATCTGCTCATCGCTCATCATCGACATCGCCCCGCAGGCCGCACAGCCCAGGTCGGTAAAGAATTCCGGCCAACAGCGGACGGCAAATCCGTCTATTCGGTGCTCCTGGGCCGTTTGCTTCAGGGTCAGGTAGGTTGCCAGGGAGCCGCGGGTGGCCGCCGGCTCCATTTCCGGCAGGTTTTCCAGCCGCTGGCCCAGTCTTTGGGCGACCTGCTCCACCGCGGCCCCGTTCGTTTGCCGGACCTGCCGGAAGAACGCCGGCAGGTCGAACTGGACTACTTCCACGCCCAACTGCTGTTTCAGGGCCGGTCCGTTAAAGGAGCAGGTATCAAAGCCGGCAGGATGTTCGCCCAGCCGGCCCAGCCGCGCCCCCTTCAGCCGGCGGCGGGTGTGTCCGGCCAGGGCCAGGGGGTGAATCCGGTCGACCACTTCCGCAGAATCGGGGGCGGCGTACAGGTGGTGGTAGTGGTAGCCGGCGCGGGTCAGACCGTGGCCGGCCAGATTGATGCCGCACAGGGAGTTCAGGCGGAGCCGCCCGCCGGTGCGGGCCTCCGGAACGGCCCACAGCAGGAGCGGCGCGTCGACCTGCCGGGCCAGGGTCAGGGCCATTGAACTGTCGGCAAAGGTGGCCTGGAACAGCACCAGCAGGTCGACCGGCTGGGCGGACAGAATCTGCAGGGCGGCTTCGGCCTCTTCGGGCCGGGTGACCAGCCCGTCGGGGCCTACCAGGGACAGGCCGGCCGCGGTGAGGGTTTCTCTGGCCTGCCGGGTTACTTCTTCGGCCAGGGGGATGTCGAAGGTAGGCCGGGCAATGGCAATAAAACCGAGAGTCAGGTCAGACGATGGGTTCACGGTGTCACCTCTGGAACAAAATAGGCCTGGGGAAGCAGGTCTTGCTGGTAGAAAAAGGCCGACAGGGCCAGGGCGGCACTGCCGGTAACGCCGGCCCGGCGGCCAAAGCTGGTCGGCTGGATGCGCACCCGGCGGCCCAGGTCGGAAAAGGCGGTCTGGTGGACGGTTTCTTCCACGGTGGGCAGGAGCAGGTCTGCGCCCTGGGCAAAAATGCCGCCCATCAAAATCAGCTCCGGGTTCAGAATGTTGACCAGATTAGCCAGGGCAATGCCCATATACCGGCTCTGCTCCTGGAGCATCTGGCGGGTCAGGGGGTCACCCTCGCGGGCGGCCTCGAATACCTGGTCGATGGGGGATGTGCCGTTTTGGGACAGCTTCTGGGCCAGCAGGCTGTGCGGGTTTTTGGCGGCCAGTTCGGCGGCAATACGCAGGATGGCCGGTTCCGAAACCAGTGTTTCCAGACAGCCCGTATTGCCGCACCGGCAGGGCAGGCCGTTATCGGCCATCAGGGTTATATGGCCGATTTCACCGGCGCCGGCCCCCGGTCCGCGGTACAGCCGGCCATCAATGACCAGACCGGCGCCCACGCCAATCCGGGCATATACAAAGGCCGACACCCGCGTGCCGCGGGCCGCTCCGAACATCGCCTCGCCCAGGGCCATGGCCCGGACGTTGTTGTCCACACAGACCGGCAGGTCGAGCTGTCCGGTCAGGTACTCGCCGATGTGCACCTCGCGCCAGCCCAGATTGGGGGCCAGCAGATTGACTCCGGTATCGGGGTTGACCAGCCCCGACGCGCCCACACCAACGCCCACAATATGCTCCCGCCGGACGCCGCTGTCGGCGATGGCGGTTTCGGTCAGGTGGGCCATACGGACCAGCACCTCTTCTGCCGGCATATCCAGGGTGTGGTCAAAGCGGTGATGGGCCAGGATGCGGGCGCGCAGGTCGGTAACGGCGGCCTGCACACTGCCCACACCGATGTGGATGCCCACGGCAAAACGGGCCTGGGGCACCAGACTGAGGGCCGTCCGCGGGCGGCCTGCTCCGCGGCGAGCCGGGCGGTCTTCCGTACCTTCTTCGGATACAATGCCCTGCTGGAGCAGTTCGGCTATCTGGTTGCTGATGGTGGTAGTCGACAGACCGGTCAGTTCGGCCAGATGGGCGCGGGAAATCTGCTCGTGGTGGAGGAGCATCAGCAGGATAGCCCGCAGGTTGTGGGATTTTACGGTACTGCTGTTGCTTCCCGGTAAAGAAAAACTGCGCTGGTGCATCACACAACCCTCATCAGTGGTGGTCAGCGGAGCAGGAGGTGAATCGGGTGGGGAGGACGATAGATTAATTTATCAAGTTGAAGAAATAATTTGACAATTAATAAATCAAGTGGAAAAATTAAATACATCGACTATTATAATCCCTTTTCGTTGGCTGTCAAATTTGAAACCCCAAAACAGGTTTGACAGCTTGCTGTCTTTTTGATACTCTTGGGGCAAGGTAGCAAGGTAGCAGGTAGCAAGGTAGCAG
>RFJV01000353.1 GCA_003694775.1 Chloroflexota bacterium
CTGCCTGCCGGCAACGGGGACGGCGCGTCAGTACAGCGCACTCTGACCGGGGCAGAAGAAAAAGCCATCGTAGCCCCGCTCTCCCTGTACGGAGAAATTCCGCTTGGGGCATTGGAGATTGAAGCCGCGGTAGACGAACTCCAGGACGAGGATACGCGAGCCATCATCGAAGCCGTAGCCGAGCAGGTCGCCCAGGCCATTGAAGCCGCCCGGCTGTTTGAGCAAACCCAGCTGGCCCGCGAAGAGGCCGAAGCCCTCTACCGGGTGGGCCGGATGCTGGCCCGCGCCGAATCCGAAGAGGAGATGTTCCACATCATTCTGCGCGAAACACTCAGTGTACTGAAGCTCCAGCAAGGCGGGGTGCTGATGATAGAACCGGACGGCAAATACGGCGTTCTGCGCGCCCTGTTCCGCGAAGGCCAGCCGGTCCAGGCCGGCCAGCGCATCCCGATTGCCGGCAACCCCTCCTACGCCAAACTCATCGAAACCCGCCAGCCGGTGCCCATCGACGATTTTGCCACCGACCCCCTGGTGGAGCCGGTACGGAATCTGGACCTGGGCTGGAAAATCGCCTCGCTCCTGCTGGTCCCCATTGTGATAGAGGGTAAAGTGGTGGGCGCAGTCGGCGCAGACGCGGTGGAGCATATCCACCGCTTTACCGAACGGGAAATCAACCTGGTGACGGCAATGGCCGACCAGCTTGCTTTGAACCTGCAGAACCGGTTCCTGCTGGAAGAAACCCGCCTGCGGGCCAAACAGCTGGAAGAAACCGCCGAACGGCTCAAAGAGGTAGACCGCCTGAAAACCCAGTTCCTGGCAAATATGAGCCACGAACTGCGCACCCCGCTCAACTCGATTATCGGCTTTTCCAGGGTGATTCTCAAGGGCATCGACGGGCCGCTCACCGAACTGCAGAAGACCGACCTGACCTCCATTTACAACAGCGGACAGCACCTGCTGAGCCTCATCAACAACATTCTGGATATTTCCAAGATTGAAGCCGGTAAGATGGAGCTTCATTTTGAGCGGGTTGACCTCCTGCCGCTCATCAAAAGTGCAATGTCAACTGCTGTGGCTCTGGTAAAAGACAAGCCGGTTCAGCTTGAGCAAGACCTGCCCGACGACCTGCCCCAGGTGTGGGCAGATGCTACCCGGATGCGGCAGGTCATCCTGAACCTGGTATCGAACGCCTGCAAGTTTACCGACGAGGGATACATCCGGGTTACGGCCCGCGCCGACAAGGAAAAGGTGATTGTCAGCGTGTCGGATACGGGTATCGGCATCCCCCCGGAAAAACTCGACGATATCTTTGAGGAATTTACCCAGGTAGATGCCAGCACCACCCGCAAGGTTGGCGGGACCGGGCTGGGCCTGCCGATTTGCCGCCACTTTGTGGAAATGCACGGCGGCAAAATCTGGGTCGAAAGCACGCCGGGCGAGGGGTCTACCTTTACCTTTGCCATTCCCATCAATCCGCCAGAGCAGGAACAGACGGCAGAACCAGACCAGGCCTCTGCAAGCAACGGCAGAGGAAGGGGCACCGTAGTGGTGGTAGACCCCGATACCGGTCTGGTCGAACAGTACCGGCAGTATCTGTCCAAACGGGGCTATCAGGTAGTCGGCATTACCCAGATGACCGATACGGGCGATGTAATGACCCAGGTCAAGGCGTACAATCCGGTTGCCATCATCCTGGAGCCGATTCTGCCCAAGCTGGACGGCTGGAACGTCCTCAAAGAGCTGAAGCAGGATGTCCTGACCAAAGATACGCCGGTTCTGCTGTGCAGTGTCAGCAGTGACCGCAACCGGAGCATGTCGCTGGGCGCGGCAGACCACCTGACCAAACCTATCCTGGAAAGTGAGCTGGTCAATACCCTGAACCACATTTTGACCCAGGAAGAAAAACAGACCCGCGTTCTGGTCATCGATGACCACGCCGACGACATCCTGCTCATCCGCCGAATGCTGGAAGCCCAAAACTATGCCGTCAGCGAGGCCACCAGCGGTAAAGAAGGCCTGGCCCTGGCCCAGAAGCGCCCGCCCCACCTCATCATTCTGGACCTGACGATGCCGGAGATGGACGGATTTGCCGTGCTGGACGCGCTCCAGGCCGACGAGTCGACCCGCCATATCCCGATTATGATAGTCAGCGCCCGTACCCTGACCCACGCCGAAACCGAACTTCTGCGCGACCGGGTGCAGGCGGTCCTGCGCAAGAGCACCTTTTCCGAAGAAGAACTGCTGGAAGCGGTCCGCCAATCGCTGGGCAAGCAGGAGCAGATTGAGTATTGAGCACCAAAACTTTCTATTACCGGTGTCGCAACTGCAGTTTAATCCGCCCGTTTACCGGTCTGGTAGAAGTCTGTCCGGAATGCGGCCACGACTGGCTGGACCTGGTGTACGAATTGGACGAAGCGGCCCAGAGCTGGCGATACCAGCTTCAGCAGAGGGAACCGACCATCTGGCGCTACTTTGAACTTCTGCCTCTGCTGGACCGCAAAAACATCGTCTCGATGGGTGAGGGCTGGACTCCGCTTCTGCCGTCCGAAAACCTGGGCGCGATGTTGGGCCACCGCCGCATCTTCTTTAAGGATGAACGGCAAGGCCCGACCGCGTCGTTCAAAGACCGGCAGGCGTCGCTGGCAATTTCGATGCTGAAGGAACACAACATCAAGGAGCTGGTGGTCGCCTCGACCGGCAACGTGGCCATTTCCTACTCGGCCTACTGTGCCCGAACCGGAATCAAGCTGTGGGCTTTTCTGGACAGCAATGTGCCCCACGAGAAAATGCGGGAGGTCACGCTCTACGGCACCGAGGTCATCAAGGTTTCCAGCACCTACGACCGGACCAAGCAGGTGGCGGCAGAGTTTGCCCATCACCGGGGGCTGTTTCTGGACCGGGGCATCAAGGGGCTGGCGGCCCGCGAGGCCATGAAAACCATCGCCTTTGAAATTGCCGAGCAGTTGGGCCGGCGGTCCGGCACCGGCTGGCAGTCCCCCGACTGGTACATCCAGGCCGTCAGCGGGGGGTTAGGCCCCATTGGGGTGTGGAAAGGGTTCAAGGAACTGTTCGATATGGGGCTGATTAGAAAAATCCCCAAGCTGGCTATCATTCAGGCCGCCGGCTGTGCCCCAATGGTAGACAGCTTCCACAAGGGGCTGGAGGTCAGCGAAATCGTCCAAAGCCCCACCGGTATCATCAACGTCCTGGCAACCGGCAATCCCGGCCCGGCTTACACCGAACTGCGCCGCCTGGTGCTCCAGTACGGCGGCGCGTTTGTGAAGGTAGAGGACGAAGCCTCGTTCAAGGCTATGCGGATGATTGCCCAATTGGAGGGCCTGTCGATGGAGCCGGCCGCGGCGGTTGCCTGCGCCGGCCTGATAAAAATGGTGCAGGAGCAGGTCATCCAGCCGGACGAGACGGTGGTGGTCAACGTGTCCGGGCATACCTTCCCGGTGGAAAAACAGATTCTGGAAAGCGAAATCGTCCGGAGCCACACCAGAGTTCAACAGCTAGACCGCCATATTGTGGAAGGTGAAGAAAGCGTCCCCACGCCGCGCAGTGAAATCCCCAGGGAGGGCCTCCTCACGGCCCTGGAACGGCTGGACGACCGGGTGCACGATATTGCCATTATCGAAGACGAGCCGGACGCCCGTACCCTGCTCCGGCGCATTCTCCAGTACCAGCGCAAGTACAACATCTACGAGGCCGAAGACGGGGCCAGCGGGCTGGAGCTTATCCGCGAAAAGCACCCGGACCTGGTCCTGCTGGACCTGATGATGCCCGGCCTCGACGGCTTCCAGGTACTGGACCAAATCAAGGCCGATAAAACCCTCCAGAACATCCCCGTCATTGTCATCACCGCCAAAGACCTGACCCAGGCCGATTACCGGCGGCTTGCCGGGCGGGTCGAATCTCTGCTCCAGAAAGGTTCCTTCATGGAGGAGGAACTTTTCCAAAGCATCAATGATGTGCTAGAATAGTATCTACTCAGCCATCCACGAATAAAACACGAATTCACGAATAACTAACGTCGCCGGCAGTACTGGTAAGCAGGACGTAACTGCTCAGATTTTGCAAGCTGTTCCGGAAACCGGCTTTTTCCCTGGTACGTTTTACGTCCGCTCGTCCATTCGTAAATTCGTAATTTTGTGTATTCGTGAAAAATTCGCGGACGGCTGAACAAGCTACCTAAAATAACCGCCACACTCAA
>RFJV01000354.1 GCA_003694775.1 Chloroflexota bacterium
AAAATAAGTGAAGGACCGCCATCCACGAATCAGTAACAGGACTTACGCAGTTTTAACCGCCGAGGACGCGGAGGTCGCGGAGAATGGTAGGGAAGTATGGTTCGTAGCCCCGGCATCCCTATGCCGGGGCATAGGGATGCCCCGGCTACCACAAAACTGAAATGCGCCTGCGTAAGTCCTGTCAGTAAGAGCGGGTCTCAGACCCGCCCTTACCGGGCGACCCGGCGGGTTTCCCTTACTTCCCGCGGCATCGGTAAATTCAATGTTTCAGCACTTGTTTTTTTTCGTGCTTTCCATTCGTGTTATATAATGGGTCTACCACACGGAAGGAGCAATACAGTATGGATACTTCCAGCACAAAGGCACTCATCACCATCCTGGCGCAGGTTGGAGAGGCCCTGTGCCGGACCATTGGGCCGCATTGTGAAGTCGTTATCCATGACCTGTCCGACCCCGAACACTCCATCGTTTGGATAAACGGTACGGTTACCGAACGAAAGGTGGGTGGGTGTATGACCGCCCGCGGGCTGTCGCTGGTTCGGGCCGGACAAACCAGCGATGTGTACAACTATACCACCCGTACCAAAAGCGGTAAAATGGTGCGTTCCTCGCTGGTGTTTATCAAAGACAGCCGGCAAAAACCGCTGGTCGCCGTGGAAATCAATTTTGATACCACTCCCTTTGTGGCCTTCCGGCATGCTCTGGAAACTATCACCGACCCGGACGAAGCCTACGCCTTCCAGGACGCCTTCATTGACGACGCCCCGCAAATGCTGGATACCATGTTCCGCCGGGCCGTTGAACTGGTCGGCAAAGAGCCGGCTTCCATGAACAAGGCCGAACGGATGCGGGTCGTCCAAATTCTGGATGAGGCCGGCATCTTTGAACTGCGGCGCTCCATCCCCACTGTTGCCGGCTATCTGGGCGTCACCCGTTTTACCATCCACAACTATCTCAACGAAATCCGGGGCAAAACCGGCTCCGAATCATCATAGCCTGCCCCGGTATGCCCGATTCGCCATTTTGTGCTATACTACGGCCCGTACGGGGAATAAACAAGCCGACTGCACATTTCCAGAGCCGGCACCGGCATTCGCCCGGTGCATTGCCAAAAAGGTTCAGACCGATGACTGCAGAATTTGTTTCCGCGGCTCAGCTTCAGCGCATCCGGGAGGCCCTGTCTGAGGCTATCGAAACGGACACCACCAATGTAAACTCTCCCCTCTTCAAGCTCCTTGCTACCTCGGACCGGGTGCAGGTTGCCAAACTGATGACCCTCCACCGGTTCCAGCAGGGGCAAATTATCTTCCGCGAGGGCGACCCCGGCGACGCGATGTACATCATTCGCTCCGGACGCATCGCCGTTATCAAGGGAGACCTGAACCAGCCCACTGTTCTGGCAACCCGCAGTGTGGGCGAAATCATCGGCGAAATGGCCCTGCTGGAAAACAAGCCTCGTTCCGCCACCCTGGTGGCCCTGGAAGATGCGTCGCTGTTTCGCATCCGCCAGGCCGATTTTCAGCAGTTCATGAGCACCAATGTGTCGCTGGGGATGAGTATTCTCAGCGCCCTGAGCCACCGCCTGCGGCTCTCGGACGAGGCCCGCAGAATCAGTGTGACCACCGAACGCCGGCTCCACCAGCGCGTCACCGAACTGCAAACCGAAAAGGCCCGCTTGCTGGAGCTACAGCAGTTGCGCCAGGAAACCAACGACCTGATTATTCACGACCTGCGCAACCCGTTGGGCCTCATTGCCGGCGCGGTCAACCTGCTGGAGCTTTCTCTGCCGGAGGAGGTCCTGCGAAACAACCTGGAACTGCTGGAGCTTATCAACTCCAATGTAGACCGGCTGAAGCGGCTGGTCGACTCCTTGCTGGACGTGGCCCGGATGGAAAACGGCGAGGTGCCCATCATCCCCGTCGAAATTTCCCCCTTCGACCTGATTCAGGACACCCTGCGGCTGACCCGCCCTCTGCTGAAAGATACCGGCATTCACCTGGAGGCGGCAGTAGGCACCGACCTGCCTCCCATCAAGGCCGACGAGGAAAAACTTGGCCGGGTGCTGGCAAATCTGCTGGACAATGCTATCAAGTACACTCCGCCCGGCGGAACCATCACCGTGGAAGCCGGTGTTGTGGAGCACGACATCCAGTTTGCCGTGTCCAACACCGGCCCGGTCATCCCGGAAGCCGACCGCCAGCGGATTTTTGACCGCTTCACCCGTGTTGCCGGCAACCAGCCCAAAACACGGGGATTTGGCCTGGGACTGGCCTTCTGCCGGCTGGCGGTTGAGGCTCACGGCGGCCGCATCTGGGTGGAGCCTCTACCCGGTGATACCGGCAACCGCTTTGTTTTTACCCTGCCCCTGCCGGTCGAGCTGAACAAGCTGTTCAGCCCGGCAGAAAAAGCTCACTGACAGGATGATGATGCGCCGAGTACTGCCTGTTTTCGCCTCTATTTTTCTGCTCATTTTTACCGCCTGCGGTCAGGCCGACACGCCGCCGGTGGAGGCAACAGCCGTTCCGCCTCCCCAGAATACCCCTGCCGCCGCGGCAGAAACGGTCGCCGCGCCCACCGTATCTGTCCCGTCGCCGACGGCTGTACTGCCCACAGATACACCGGTAAAGCCATCACCTACGGCCACCCCGCGCCCGGTTACCCCCTCGCCGACGGCCACACCGACACCCCACGTATACATTGTTCAGGAGGGCGACACCCTGCTGGGGCTGGCCTTTGAGTTCGACACCACCGTGGCCGCGCTGGCCGCGGCCAACGGCATCAGCGATGAGGATTTCCTGTACGTGGGGCAGGAGCTGATTATCCCCGCCCCGGGGGAAGTCTCCCCGCAGGCCCCGGATACTGCGCCTGACACGCCCACCCCCGCGCCCACAGCCGCCGCCAACCCGGCAACCGGCACGCCCACCGCCGCGGCGACGGCCCCGGCTCCGGCGGCAGAACTCCCGCCAACGGCTACCCCGGTTCCAGCCTCCAACCTGCCTGCATTTGACCTGCCGGACAACATCAACCCGCTGACCGGCCTGCCGGTCGACGACCCGGCGGTGCTTCGCCGCCGCCCGCTGATGGTGCGCATCGGCAACGACGTGGGGGCGCGGGTGTCGCAGGTCGGCCTGAACAGCGCCGATATGGTATACGAGGAAATCACCGAGTGGTGGGTGACCCGCTTTACCGCCATTTTCCTGGCAAACACACCGCCGGTGGTCGGCCCGGTGCGCTCGGCCCGGCTGATAAACGTTCAGCTTGTGCCCCAATACCAGGGCGCGCTGGCCCATTCCGGCGGCTCCGACCCGGTGCGCTGGGAAATTTCTCAGGCTCCCATTGCCAACCTGGACGAGTTTTACAACCCTGCACCCTACTTCTACCGTCCCAACGAAGGCTGGCAGACCCGTCTGGCGCTGAATGCCCAGGCCGCCCGCGACTATATGGCCGCCAATGGCCTGGAAGCGCCGGTGTCCCTGCCCGGCTTCTTCTTTAGCGACACGCTGGACCGGGGCCAGCCGGCAGAAAACATCTTCATCCCCTACCCGCGGGCCACCAGCTTTACCCAGTGGCGCTACGACCCGTCCAGCGGAAAATACCTGCGCTGGATAAACGGCGCGCCGCTGGTGGATGCTGCCAGCGGGCAGGTCGCGGCCAGCAATGTGATTGTCTACTTTGCGGAGCATCAGGAGACGGATATTGTAGAGGATGCCAACGGCGCGACCTCTATCCGGATTATCGTCAACGGTCGCGGGCCGGCCTGGTTTTTCCGGGATGGCAAGCTGAACAAAGGCTACTGGGAAACAGACGGAACCCGCCCCCCCTATTTTGCCTTTGAGGACGGTCAGCCTTACCCCTTGAAGCCGGGCAATACCTGGGTAGAAGTGGTTCCCCCCTCATTTGTCATCGGGCTGAACAGCCCGGACGAAGCCCGCGTGGGCGAATAAAGGTTACTGCACCGGCGGCGTGGAAGCGACGGCGGCCCGGCTGTGGTGCACCTGCCGGACCAGCAGGTAAATTCCCACCGCCAGCGCCGCTATGCCGACCAGCAAACCGCTGAAATTGCTGATAAATTCGCTGACCAGCTCCCACTGCGTACCAAAAACATACCCCAGCGTGCCAAACAAGGCCACCCAGGTAATTTCTCCGGCCAAATCGTAGGTCAAAAATTTCAAAAAAGCGTAACTGCTTCCCCCGGCAATCAGGTTGGTGGGAATCGCCAGCGGGGTCAAAAGGAACCGGGTCAGGTAGACCGCCAGACCGCCGCGGCGGTCGAAGGTTTGCCGGGCCGACTGCCAGGCAGAGGATTGTCCAAAGCGAGACTGCACCCACCCTCCGGCAAACCGGCCCACCGCATAGCTGGCGCTGTCGCCGGCAGTGGCTCCGACCACAGCCAGCAAGGCCGCGGTCGGCCCGTCGATGACGCCCTGCCGCACAAAAGCCCCTGCGGCCAGAACGAACAAGGTCCCCGGAACGGGCAGTCCCAGTGCACCCAGCAGAAGGGCCACCCCCAGTGCGGACGGCCCGTAGGTCAGCATTCCGGTCAGAAAAAGCTCGGTAAAATTGATGTCGGTCATTGCCCTCTCTCCGGGGGTGGCGGATGGTCAGCCTGGAATTTTAAGATGGCCTGCTGAACGGCCCGCAGAACAGCCTCCCGTCCACCCAGGTCATATTCCCGGTTCAACTGTCCCAAACTTTTCTTGCGGTTGCCTTCCGGCGGAATCCCCAACTGTTCAAACAGGTACTCCTCTGGAACACCGTATGCCCTGGATATATACGGCACGGTCATCCAGCCCCGTATCAGCTCCACATTGGTGGTTCCGGGATGGAGACCGCTCTGCCGCATCCGGACAAAGGAATGTACCGCCCGCAGACCAAAAAATACAACCAGCAGAACGCCCAGCACTATCAGGCCAATGGTGAGATATTTCCCCCGGCGAGAGCCGGAAACGGTTGATTGAGCCATAACTCTCCCACTCACAAACTATTAAACGCATAAACTTCCCTGGCTATTCTAGCGTCTGCTGGCCCAAAGGCAAACCTGGAGGCGGGCTAATCCCACCTCCAGGGTACCTCCACCGGCCTGTTTCCGGGCAGATTGCGGTTACTGCTGTTGCCAGCGACCGCCCATCATCCCGCGTCCCCGGCCCCGACCGTAGCCGCCGGTTCCGGCATGGTCACACACGCCGTCGCCATCCTCGTCCACAAAACCGGGACCGTAGCCGCCGCGGCCGGTTCCCCGCAGGTCACACACGCCGTCGCCGTCTTCGTCCACAAAGTTGTCGCACACGCCGTCGCCATCCTCGTCTACAAAGCCGGGTCCGTAGCCGCCACGGCCGGTTCCCCGCAGGTCGCACACACCGTCGCCGTCTTCGTCCACAAAGTTGTCGCACACGCCGTCGCCATCCTCATCTACAAAGCCGGGTCCGTAGCCCATTCCATTGCCCCAACCGCGGGGGCCGGACATCATCGAAAAACCGGGATTCGTGTCGGCGGCAGGCCCTTGAGCCAGCGCCACCGGAACCAGTACCGCTACACCTACCAGCAGAACCACAGCTAACACAAACCACTTTTTCATTTTTTCACCTCCGTGATAGTAACCGGGTTTGTTTTCGTCATTCTGCTTATAGAATAGCGAAAGATTGTGGAGATTTTGTGGAGAATCAACGAAGAGTTTGTGAAGAGAGGCAAAGCAGCAAGGTAGCAAGGTAGCAGGGTAGCAAGGTAGCAGGGTAACAGGGTAACAGGGTAACAGGGGAGCAGGGGGGTGCGACAGTCCCTGGCGGGACGACAACGCGAATGAAAATTTGGTAGCCCCGGCATCCCTATGCCGGGCGGGATTGGAAGCCCCCCGACGGGGCATAGGGATGCCCGGCTACCATAAAACTGAAATACGCCCGCAACGACACTCTTTGTGGCTGTCCGCAGGACGGTTGCGGGGGGAAGTTCGGCTAACCGGTTGCCAGCCGGACTACCGTGACGCCGTCGCCGCCTTCGCCGGCCTCGCCCGGACGGAAGGTGCTGACCAGCGGATGCTCGCGCAGAGCCTGCCGTACGGCCTGCTTCAGTGTCCCACTGCCCTTGCCGTGGACGACCCGCACCCACGGCAGTTGGGCCAGAAATGCCTGGTCCAGGTAGCGGTCCAGGTTGAAAAGAGCCTCGTCCGCGGTCTGGCCGCGCAGGTCCAGCTCCATTCCCGGCGATTCCGGGGCGGGGAGTTTGACCTCTACCGCCGGGGCCGGTTCCGGCTTCCGGCCTTTTTTCCGCAGTTCCACCCCCTCCAGGGGAACCGTGGCCCGGAAGTGCCCCAACTGGACTTCCACCTGATTGTCCTGCACCGACACCACCTCGCCCAGCGCGCCGAACTGGGCCACGAACACCGTATCGCCGGGCCGCACCGGACGCCGCGGCGGGGGCGTGTCTACCACTGCCGGCGATGGCTCCGGCGGCAGGGTGTCGGCCAAAGCCTGCAGTTCTGCCTCTATTTCCGCTTCGACCGCCGGCGGCGGGGCAGATTTTGCGGCCTGGGCCGCGGCCTTTTGCTCCTCCAGCCACGCCCGGAGTTCTGCCTCCACACGGGCCTTGAGGGCCTTCAGCTCCTGCCGGGTTTTTTTGATTTCCCGGCGGGCGTCGGCCCGCGCCGAGCTGAGAATATGGCGGCGTTCGGCCTCAATTTCGGCCAGCTTTTCCTGCTGGCGCTGAACCAGCCGTTCGGCCTCGGCCCGGATGGCTTCGGCCTGCCGGCGGAGGTCGCGGGCCGCGGCTGTCTGGGTTTTGATTTCGTCCAGCATAGCCTCCATCTGCCGGCTCTCTTCGCCAACAAACTCCTGCGCCCGGCGGACAATCTCCTCCGCCAGCCCCAACCGGCGGGCAATGGCAAACGCGTTCGACGCGCCGGGCAGACCCAGCCGCAGATGGAAGGTGGGCGCCAGCGTGTCCAGGTTGAACTCCATACTGGCGTTGGCGACCCCCGGTGTGGTGTGGGCAAATGCCTTCAGTTCCGAGTAGTGGGTGGCAACAAATGTGAGGGGCCCCCGTTCCAACAGCCAGGTCAGGATGGCCCGCGCCAGCGCCGAGCCTTCTACCGGGTCTGTGCCCGCGCCCAGTTCGTCCAGAATAACCAGCGAACGGTGGTCGCACCGCTTCAAAATCTGAACGATGTTGGTCATGTGGGCGGAAAAAGTCGACAGGCTCTGCTCGATGGACTGCTCATCGCCGATGTCGGCCAGGATGCGCCGGAAGACCGGCAGGGTTGACCCCTCGGCGGCGGGGATGAACAGACCGGCCTGGGCCATTGCCGCCAGCAGACCCACCGTTTTCAGAGAGACGGTTTTTCCCCCGGTGTTGGGGCCGGTAATGACCAGCATCCGCACCGAATCCGGCAGGGGGATGTCGATAGGCACCACGGTCTGCGGGTCGAGCAGAGGATGCCGGGCCGCTTTGAGGGCAAATCTGGGCGGCGGTGCATTCCGGTCGCGGGGAATATCGACCATCTCCGGGGCAACGGCGTCCAGGGCTTCGGCATACCGGGCTTTGGCAAAGGCCAGGTCCAGGTCGGCCAGGGCGGCCACGGTGTGGTCAATCTGCCGGCGGTGCTGGCGAACCGCGGCGGACAGTTCGGCCAGGATGCGGCGGATTTCGTCCTGTTCGTCCAGCTCCAGCTTCCGCAGGCGGTTGTTCAGCTCCACCGTCGCCATTGGCTCCACAAACAGGGTCATACCGCTTCCGCTCTGGTCGTGCACAATGCCGGGCACCCGGCCTTTGAAGTCGGCCTTAACCGGCACCACGTACCGTCCGGCCCGCTGGGTGATGAGGGCTTCCTGCAGGTAGGAGGTGTACTGGCTAGAGCTGATGATGTGGTTCAGCTTTTCCATCAGCCGGTTGCGGGTGGTTTCGATGTCGCGGCGAATGCGGGCCAGAGCCGGACTGGCATTGTCCTTGATGTCGCCCCGGTCGTCGATGGCGTTTTGAATCTGGGCGACCAGCGCCGGGCAGGGGTCAATGCGCCCGGCGGTGTCGGCCAAAAGGGGACAGGTTTCGGCCTGGCGGGTCAGGGTGCGCTGGAGGTCGCGGGCGCTCAGCAGGGTGAGGCGGATTTTCTGGAGCGATTCGGACGGCAGAACCACACCCCGGTCGGTCTGTTCGGTAAAGGGGCGGACATCGTACACCTGTCCGATGCTCAGGCCGGGCTGTTCTGCCAGCAGGCGCACCGCTTCTCCGGTTTCGGCCTGGCGGGTCTGCACTTCGCGGAGGAAAGGGCTGGGGCGGAGGGCCAGGGCTTGCTCCCGTCCGGCGGAAAAGGAGGTGTGGGCCGCCAGCCGGTCGAGGATTTTGGGGAATTCCAGGGTGTTGAGATGTCTGTCCATAGGCCCTTTTCCGCCCCGCGGCGGCTATGCACTCTGCAGAATAATCCGCAGGACGGTTTTGAGAATGTCGGCGTTTCTGGGGATGAACAGGTCTACCGACCGGGCCAGTCCGACCAGCACCACGTTGAAGTAGTTATGCACCAGCACCGACTGCCGCAGATTGGTGACCAGTCCCCTGGCAAAGCCGGTGTAGGGCACGTCCACGCCGGTTGGCTGGAAGATGAACTGCAGAACGCCCAAAATGATGGACAGCCACAAGGTGGTCAGAATAAGGCCCATCACCATTCCGGCCACGGCATTCAGACAGCCGCCGGCTCGTTCTGCCAGGCCGCCCCTGCGCTCGGCCAGGGGGTCTTCCGGGTCTTTGCGGCGGCGCTTGCGCGGTTCATCGGGGGAGGTGGTCAGCATGCGGATAGCCAACCCGATGGCAATGGAAAAAATCAGCAGAAGCAGGCCAAAGGCGATGCTGTCGGCGACGGTACTGCTGATACCGCGGCCTTCGCCCATGCTGAGTCCTTCCTGCAGGATAGACTTGCTGAAGGGTTTGTACAGCCACAGGGTGACGACCAGACCAAACCACATACTGAAGGCAGAAATAATCTGCGAGACCGCACCGCGGATGAGGCCTACCAGCACACCGATAAAGAGAAAAAGGATAAGCAGTAAATCCAGGGTGTTCAGACCGGCAAATCCAATCGTCATAATGACCCCCATACATCCGGCGTATACTGGTTCACCACGCCGACCAGTTCGCCTGAATTAATCATTTCCCTGATAAGCGCGATATATGGATACATGATAGCATCCTTTTCCAAAAATGGCACATGCCTGCGAATCAGGTGGTAGGCGTGGCGGGTGCCGCGGCCCAGTTGGGCCTTGGGGCCGAGGGTTTCCTTGCGGAAATCAATGCCTTGCGCCGCGGCCATCAGTTCGATAGCCAGAATGTCGGTGACGTTATCGTTGATTTGGCGGGTTTGCAGGGCCGCGGTACAGCCCATGCTGACGTGGTCTTCCACGTTGGCGGAGGTCGGGATGGTATCTACCGAGGCGGGATGGGCCAGCACCTTGTTTTCGGTGGCCAGGGCGGCGGCAGTGTATTGGGTAATCATAAAGCCGGAGTTGATGCCGCCGTGGCGGGTCAGAAAGGCAGGCAGAACGTGGGCGTTGCTGGCCTCGTCGGTGAGGCGCATGATGCGGCGCTCGGAGATGTTGCCCAGCTCCGTCATAGCCATGCTGAGGTAGTCCATGGCGATTGCCAGCGGCTCGCCGTGGAAGTTTCCGCCGGAGAGAACGGTAATCTCGTCCGTGGCGTCGTCGATGAAGATGAGAGGGTTGTCGGTGACAGAGTTCAGTTCGATGTCGATGACCCAGCGGGCGTAGGCAATGGCATCCCTGACCGCGCCGTGCACCTGGGGAATACAGCGCAGGGTATAGGCATCCTGTACGTTGGTGGGGTCGTGGTGGCGGGTAAAGTCGCTCTCCTCCAGCAGGGCGCGCAGATAGGTGGCGCAGTTAAGCTGGCGGGGATAGGGGCGCAGTTGGTGGATGCGGTCATCAAAGGCCAGGGGGGTGCCGTGCAGAGCCTCCAGGCTGAGACAGCCGGCAATATCGGCCACACGGCTCAGCAGGCGGGCCCGGTAGGACTCCAGTGCGCCGAGGGCACACATCACCGCGGTGCCGTTGGTCAGAGCCAGGCCCTCTTTGGCCGCCAGGGTGGTCGGGCGCAGGCCGGCCTGGGTCATAGCCGCCGCACCCGGCAGAACCTGTCCCCGGTATTCGGCCTCGCCTTCGCCCAGCAGAACCAGGCTCATATGGGCCAGGGGAGCCAGGTCGCCGCTGGCGCCCAGAGAGCCTTTCCGCGGAATCACCGGATGGACTCCCCGATTCAGCATGTCGACCAGCAACTGCAAGGTTGCCAGCCGGATACCGGAATGGCCGCGCGCCAGGGTATTGGCCCGCACCAGCATAATGGCCCGCGTGGTCGGGATGTCGAACGGTTCCCCTACGCCCACGGCATGGCTGATGAGGATGTTGCGCTGGAGTGTTTCCACCTGGTCCAGGGGGATGAGCCGGTCTTTGAAGGCCCCAAAACCGGTGGTGACACCGTAGGCAATTTCGCCGCGGGCCAGAAGCCGGGCCACTGCGTCTGCGGCGCGGGTCACTCTGGCCTGGGCCTCGTCGCTCAGCACGACCTGCGGGTCGCCGGGCTGACCGTAGGCCACAGCCACCACCTGGTCGATGGTCAGACTTTTGCCGTCCAGAACGATGGTCTTCATCAGTGCACCTCGTTATGCATAAAAAAGCTCACCGGTACGCAGGTGAGCCAGGAGGGATGGTCAGGTTAAAGGTTAAAGGTTAAAGGCTCACGGTTCGCTCATTTTTTAGGCACTTACAAGAATTTGATATACCCCTATATATTGTGTTACTGGCTTACTAATCCTATATGTAGGCTACCGGTAAAAGA
>RFJV01000355.1 GCA_003694775.1 Chloroflexota bacterium
CCAACGGCCATGCCAGCCACCCCCACGGCGATTCCGCCCACCGCGACCCCTACCCCGCCGCCTGCGGCCACGGAAATGGCCGCGGCCCGAACCGCGGCACCGGCCCCTTCCCCCGTACCGGCAGAGAGCACCCCATCCCGTCCGGCGGTTCAGCCGGTCGCTCTGGTGATAGTGCTTCTGACCGCCGTGGGCATCGGTCTGCTGGGTCTGGCCTGGCTGTGGCGGCGGCGTCAAAGCGGCTGAGACCGTTTTCCCCATTGAAGAGCACCGTTCTTGTCAAGAACAGCGATTCTCAATAAAATCTAACTATGTTAAATGGTGACCATCACAGCACCACCACCGACCTGTCTATTAACTTTCAACGGGGATAGTCATGGCAAAACCGAACATTCTAGTGGTCGACAGCGATGAAGGTTTTGGCCTGATGCTGAAGGAAGGGCTGGAAACCAACGGCTACTACCAGGCCCAGTGGGTTGCTTCCGGAGGGGACGCCCTGCAAACGCTGGTCGAATCTACGTTTGACCTGGTGATTGTGGAACCGGACCTGCCCGATATGGCGGCAGAACAGTTCATCCGCGCCGTCCGGGAAGTAAACGGGGACATGAAAATTATGGCCGTCTCCCTGATGGGTATGCCCCTGCCGCCCGGCCTGGAAGCGCTGGGGCTGAACGGCATTCTGCCCAAGCCTTTCTTTGTGGGCGACCTGCCGGACCTGGTCGACGAGGCCCTGGGCCGCAAACGGCGGCCCAGCCAGGTTGTGACCGTCCGTCCCCCGTCAACGCCGGTGCCGGTTGAAGAACCCACCCCGGCAGAACAGCCAGAAACCGGCGCGCCGGCTGAGGAAACAGAAATTGACTTTGAAGGTCTGCCGCCGCTCCCCGCGCCGGCTGTATCCTACGATACCATCCGCTACCTGCGGGCCAACGAACCGGAAATTCTGCGCTTGCTGAATGATTTGAACCGCGAAGTACGGGCCGAGGTCATTCTGCTGGTTGCCGGAACGGAGCTGATTGCCCAGGCCGGGATGCTTTCGCGCGAGCAAAGTTTGCAGTTGGCCCAACTGATGATACAGATTGCCCAGGCTTCGGCCCAGGCGGCCCGTTTTCTGGGTGAACCCAACGGGCAGTTTGTCCAGAGCCTGCACGAAGGCGACGCCTACCGCCTCTATTCTCTCAGCCTGAGCGAGGGGGTGCTCCTCTCGCTGGCCCTCAGCTCCAACGTTCCCCTGGGAATGATTCGCCACCAGTGCCGGCAGATTGCCGGCAAGCTGGCAAAGTACATCATTTAGGCAATGATTCAATTATCAATTTTCAATTTTCAATTTTCAATTGGCTCATTGAGCATTGGCTCATTGAAAATCGACCCATTGGCTCATTGGCTCATTGGCTCATTGATAATTGAATCATTGATTCTTCAGGGCGTAGACCTCTTTTTTCGACCAGCCGCTGGCCTGGGCAATGCGGCGGGCCGCGTCTCTGGTTGACTCCCCGCGGGCCAGGGCCTCGGCCAATGCCGCCCGCACCCGCGCCGCATCCCACCGCTCCCCGGCAGGCGCACCGCCAATGACCAGGGTAAACTCCCCGCGCGGCTCCCTCTGCTCCCACTCCTGCCGGGCCGCGGCCAGTGTTCCCCGCCAGATTTCCTCGTGAAGCTTGGTCAGCTCCCGGCACACGGCGACCGGCCGGTCTTCTCCCAATATTTCCACCAAATCGGCCAGCGTTTTTCTTAGCCGGTGCGGCGATTCGTACAGCACCAGCGTGGCCGGTTGGTGGCGGACTTCCTCCAGCCAGCGCCGGCGTTCCCCGGCCCGCCGCGGGGGAAAGCCGAGGAACAGAAACCGGTCGGTGGGCAGACCGGAGACAGAAAGGGCCGCGGTCAGGGCACTGGGGCCGGGAATGGGGGTCACCGTAAAACCCCGCGCCAGCGCGGCCTGCACCAGTTCGTAGCCGGGGTCCGACAGAAGCGGTGTGCCGGCTTCGGAAATCAGGGCCACATCGCCGGCCTCCAGGGCGGTCAAAATCTGCTCCAGCCGGGCCAGCTTGTTGTGTTCAAAATAGCTGACCACCGTCTGGTGGAGGTCAAAATGGCTCAGCAGACGCCGGGCAGAACGGGTGTCCTCGGCCGCGACCAGGGACACCTCTTTGAGCACCCGCAAAGCGCGCAGGGTAATGTCTTCCAGATTGCCCAGCGGCGTGGCGACCACGTACAGCGTGCCCATAGTTACCCCCCGGCTGTTCCGGCCAGCGTCTGGCGGAGGATGGCCACCAGTTGGGCGTCCTGTGAGGGCAGAACGGTGCGGGGGTCCAGCAGGAGGCTGTTGTTTTCAATGCGGACCACCACCGGCGGCGACGCGGCCCGGAGCCGGGCCGCCACCGCATCGGGATGGGGCACGATGATAGACAGCGCCCTGGTGGGCAGGGTCTGGCCCGGCAAACTGCCCCCTCCGACGGTGGAGACGGTCCGCACCAGGCGCACGGTGTCGGGGGTGAGGCCGGGCAGGTCCAGCAGGGCCGAGCGCCATTTGCGCGCCCGCCGGGCCAGACGGTCCGGCGAGGCGGCAATCATCTGCCAGACCGGGATTTCGTCGAGGGCTTTTTCTTCCAGGTAGGCCAGCAGGGTGGCCTGCAGGCCGGCCAGGGTAGTTTTGTCGACCCGCAGGGCGCGGATGAGGGGGTGCCGCTTGAGCCGCTGGATGATGTCGGCCCGGCCCAGGAGCAGGCCGGCCTGCGGCCCGCCGAGCAGTTTATCGCCGCTGGCGGTCACCAGGTCTGCGCCGGCGGACAGGCTTTCCTGGATGGTCGGCTCGTGGGCCAGGCCAAAGGGGGCCGTGTCCAGCAGAGTGCCGGAGCCTAAGTCCTCGACCAGCAGGATATTGTGCCGGCGGGCCAGTTCGCTCAGTTCCGGCAGGTCGGGCTGGGCGGTAAAGCCGGTGATGCGGTAGTTGCTGGGGTGCACTACCAGAATCATGGCCGTGCGGTCGGGGTGGATGGCCTGTTCGTAATCGCGCACGTAGGTGCGGTTGGTGGTGCCGACCTCTACCAGCACCGCGCCGGACTGGGCCATAATGTCGGGGATGCGGAAGCCCCCGCCGATTTCGACCAATTGACTGCGGCTGATGATGACCTCCCGTCCCTGGGCCAGCACGGTGAGGGCCAGGATGACCGCGGCGGCGTTGTTGTTGACCACCACCGCGGCTTCGGCGCCGGTCAGCCGGCAGAGCAGGTCCGCGGCGTGGACGTAGCGGGAGCCGCGCTGGCCGGCGGGCAGGTCGTACTCCAGGTTGGTGTAGGAAGAAGCGGCCTCCAGCATGGCCTGTCTGGCCCGCTGGCTGAGCAGTGCCCGGCCCAGGTTGGTGTGGACGATAACGCCGGTGGCATTGATAACCGGCAGAAGAGTGGGGGTCAGCAAGACCTCCAGGCGGCGGCGGACCCGGCCGGCCAGCCGGTCGATGGCGGGGGCGGTCTGTCCGGACAGGATGCCGCCGCGGGCAGATTCCAGTTCGGCGCGGATAGCCTCGACAACGGCGCTCCGCCCGTGCTGTTCTACCAGACCGGCCACCACCGGGTGGCTCAGAAGCCGGTCTACGGAAGGCAGTTTCTTCAGTTCGGCTTGCATATCAGGCTCGCAGTAAAAAATAGATTTCCAGCAACATAAAACCAACGGTCAGAGACAGGGCCACGGAAAGGTTCAGTGCCCGAACCATCTGCAGGTACAGCAAGAGGACTCCCAGCACCGCCACCCAGACACTCTGGCGGACAATCCGCCGGCCGTCCCGCTGGGACCAGTCGGGGTCGGCAAAGCGGGCATTGAGCAAGGCCGACACCGGCGGCGCCAGGAAGAACAGGCCGGCGCCGGCGGTCAGCAGGAACAGAAG
>RFJV01000356.1 GCA_003694775.1 Chloroflexota bacterium
CCAGCAGAATGGGCACGGCCTGGGCCGCGGGGTAGAGAATGTGCCGGCCCTGCCCGGTTTCCGGGACGTTGCGGGTCAAAAAGAAGCGCAGAATGGGGAAGGGGAACAGGAGGGCCACGGTCAGGGCCAGCAGGCCCAGGATGAGCCGGGTCTGGCTGTCGGCGGCGCGCCAGAGCCGCCACAGGCCGGCCAGGGCCAGCAGACAGAAGACCAGCACCAGCAGGTAGGCCCACGGAAAGAGCGGGTCGTGCTCCAGTACGGGCACGCCCCAATAGGTCTGGAACAGGTAGACCAGCCAGTCCCAAAATGTGCCGGGTTCGATGGCCGCGGGCCGTTCCGGCGCGGTGAACTCCGCGCCGGTGAGGAAGGCAAAAACCCGGCGCATGCTCACATCGGGGCCGGAGGCCAGCCAGGGATGGAGCAGGCCGTAGAACCAGCCTTCTTCGCGGACGGTGTTGAAATAGTAGGCCGTCCAGCCGAACCACCAGCTCGCGCCGAGTACGGTTGCCAGCCAGGCCGCGGCCAGCCGGCCAGCGGCCTTTGTCCAGCGCCAGCCGGCCTGCCGGGCACGCCAGACCACCAGCGGCACAAAAAGCAGGGGAAACAGGCCGGTGCTGTACTTGGTGGCAATAGAAAGCCCGACCAGCAGACCGGCCAGGGCGTACAGCCAGCCGCGGTCATCTCCGCGGGCCAGGCGGAGCAGAAGCCACAGGAACAGGGCAGAGAGAAGCACCAGCAGGGAATCATCGCTGAGCATCGCCGAGGTGAACAGGAAGCGAGGGGTCAGGGCCAGCAGGGCCGTGACCAGGGTGGCGAAGCCGCCGGCAGAGAGGCGGGGCCGGACGAAATGACCGCGGAGGAGCGACCACAGCTCGCGGGCGGTCAGCCAGACAAAAAAGAGGGCGGCGGTGGCGAACAGAATGGAGATAAAGCGGCCAATGTGCCAGGCCAGAATGCCATCCTGCCAGGGCCAGTTGGCGTCTTCGGTGTAGATGATGAGGCGGGGATAAAAAATTTGCCCGACCAGCCGGCGGCGGGGCGACTCCCCCACGTCCTTGAGATGGGGGCGGGTGGTGTCGATGCCCAGACCGCGCACCGTCCAGCCGACCAGCAGGTGATACAGCGGCGGCCAGTCGGAGCGGTACCAGGCCTGCTCCCGTTCGGCCGGGTTGGTAGGCAGGCGTCCGCTCTGGGCGATGAAAGCCAGGTAGCGGTAGTGGGCCAGTTCGTCTTCGCCCTGGGTGATGGGAACGATGATGCTGTGGAGGGTCGCCAGGATGACGAAGAGGGTCAGCACAGCGAGCAGACCTCTCCGGGCAGAAAAACGCAGAAACGGATTTTCAGAAAGCGCGAGGCGGTTCGTCCGGGTGTCCATAGAGACGTATTTTAGCCAGAAGGGGGAATTCGGGCTAATTTCAGCCGGAGTTCGCCAGGGCGGAGGAGTTCAGGGCGCTGAGGGCGGCCTCTTTTGACTCGTAGATGGCGAAGAAGTCAGTAGTGCCGGAAATTTCCAGCACCCGGTGGATTCTAGAGGGCAGGCCCACCAGGGCCAGGGTCAGCACCTGGGTGCGGGCGTCGACCATGGCCCGGATTCCGGCAATGGTCAGTTCGCTGAGACTGCTCATATCCAGGACGACCTTGTCGGCATTGTATTTTTGGACTGCGGTCAGCAGGTGCTTTCTGAACTTTTCGGTAACGTGCGGGCTGAATTTGCCGGACAGGCGGATGAAGACAATCCCCTCTTCCAGATAGTCATCAATGAAGAAATCGGTGTTGGGTTCTGATGCGCCCAGGGTCAACGCCAGGCCTTCCTGGGCCACCATCACCTCCGGGTACGGTGCGTCTCCCAGATACTCCTGCGTTTCCTGGAGGACACGGGAAATTTCCTCATCGGTGTTGGTGGGGTCATGGTGGAAGAGGAGGAGTTTTTTCACCCCGGCAGAGCGGGCAATATCGGCTCCAATCAGGGCCGAGCTGTGCCCCCAGTCTTCCTTGATGAAAGACTCGCGCACAGAGAACATCGCATCGAACACCAGGACGTCGGCATTGGCATAAAAATCCCGGAAGCGGCGGGTCTCGGCATAGTCCAGACGGGCATACTCGCCGTCCGTGGCAATTACCACCACCGCGTCATCGCCTTCAACGCGGTAGGCAAATGCCCTGCCAGGATGGTAAAGCTCCGTGTTGGTAATATAGGCCCCGCTCACCTCCACCGTCTGCCCGACTTCCAATTGGTGGAAGTTCAGCACCGCCGCAAACTGGTCGAACTGCAGAGGAAATGTTTCGTACTGCATCTGGCGGGCAAGGACTTCGGGGACGTAATCGTGGATATAATAAATATCAAACACGTTGCCGGCCACGTTCATCGGCCTGAAGAACGGCAGTCCCTGGATGTGGTCCCAGTGCATATGGGTAAAGAACAGATAAGCGTGTCCCTGACCGCTGTAAAACCGGTACTTCTGGGCCCATTCGCTGTTCCTGTCCATCAAGGCCTCGGCAAGCTCCCGGATGCCGGAACCCGCGTCGAAGATAATCAGGGTGTCATCGAGTTCAACGGTGATGCAGGTGGTATTCCCTCCAACCGTGCTTCCCAGAAACGACAGACTATCGACAAACTGCCGGACAGCATCGGGGTTGGACAAATCAACGTTCTGGCGACCCGCAAGCAGGAGGGCGTCGACAATTTTCTGCTGTATCTGGTCCGGTCGGGTTGGACTGGGGATGGAGCCGCGCACACCCCAGAATTTTAACTGCATAGCTGTCCTCTCAATATCAGGATTGAAGACAAGATAAATTCGTCAGGCAAGGCCAGTGCTGGATTGCTGGATGTCCCTTCTTTTGAACGCCCAATCCCTGGAGAGGTAGAAGGCCCAACCCTTCTCTTTCAATAACCTTAGCACAGTCCGGCAAGATTGACAATAGGCAATTAGGACCTGTCGCTCTACGTATGGTATTCGGCGTTGATTTCCACGTACCGGTACGACAGGTCGCACGTCCACACGGTTGCCGAACCGTTTCCTAGCCCCAAATCGACCTGCACGCTCACTTCGGTCTGCTGGCTCAGCCAGCGGGAGACGGCTGGTGCATCAAAGGCAACCGGTTCGCCAGATTGAACCAGCAGAAAATCCCCCAGACGCAGGGAAACCCGCGCCGGGTCAACCTGGATGCCGCTCCGGCCCACCGCGGCCAGCACCCGGCCCCAATTGGGGTCGTTGCCGAAGAGGGCCGTTTTGACCAGCGGCGACGTCGCCACCGTTTTGGCCGCGGCTTCGGCCTCGGCAGGGGAAGCCGCGCCCAGCACCTGAACTTCCACCAGCTTGGTAGCGCCTTCGCCGTCGCGGGCGATGGCCCGCGCCAGGTCGGTGCAGACGCCGGTCAGGGCCTGCTCAAATTCTGCCAGTGCCGGCGTATCCGGCAAGAGGGTCTCCCCGCCGGCGGCGCCGTTGGCCAGGATGACGACCGTATCATTGGTGCTGGTGTCGCCGTCCACTGTGATGCGGTTGAAGGTCTGGCTGACCACCCGGCGAAGCGTGTCGGCCAAAACCGGCGGGGCAATGACCGCGTCGGTCACCAGCACGGCCAGCATCGTCGCCATATTGGGGTGAATCATCCCGCTACCTTTGGCGATACCGCCGATGCTGACCTGCCGCCCGCCAATGCCGACCTGCCGGAAGGCCTGTTTGGGCACCAGGTCGGTGGTCATGATGGCCTGGGCCGCGTTCAGCCCGCGCTCGCCGGCCTCGGACTGAACCGCCTCCCAGGCCAGGGCAATGCCGCGGCGAACCCTGTCCATCGGCAGATGGTGGCCGATAACACCGGTGCTCATCACAAAGACGCTGTCCGGGGGCAGGTGGCCGGTTGTTTCGGCCAGCCGGGCCATCGCTTCGGCATCTCGCAGGCCCTGTTCGCCGGTCACAGCATTGGCATTTCCGGCATTGACCAGCACTGCCCTCAGCCGCCCACCGTTCCGGCGCAGAAGGGCCGTATCGTACAGCACCGGCGCGGCCTTGAAGGCATTGGTCGTAAACACTGCCGCGGCAGAACAGTCCCGGTCGGCAAGCACCAGGGCCAGGTCGGGCTGTCCAGATTGTTTCAGGCCGCAGGCAACGCCCACAGCCTTGAAGCCGGGAACACGGGTAAGAGGGGAAATCGTTTCCATGTTCAAGGAGTACTCCAATTTAGCCACTGCTCCATTATACCGGTTTGTGATATAAAAATCAATCTCTTTTTACAATTTGTGCCCGTCAATCAAGGATTTGTCCGGAATTTCAGGCATTCTGGACAGCCCCTCAATCAATCAGCTTCATCTGGCGGGCCATTTCTGCCGACAGCACCAGGGCCGACCGCTGGTAGTCGGGCAGGGAAGTTTCCGGCACGCCGTAGATGGCTCCTTCGGCCAGCAGAAGCGTTACCGGGACGGTATACGGTTTGCCGTCTACGTAGATAATCACCTCGATGGGTACACCGCCGGTATCCAGCCGGGCAAATTTGAGTGTATGCTGGCTTGTCCCGCCCGAATACTCCCGCACGCGGGCCAGGGCCTGCGGGTCTGGCGGCTCCAGCCCGGTGATGATGGGGCCGGCGGCCTCGTATTCTTCGTCGTCGCCGTCTTCGCTGATGTCGTAGCCGCCGTCGCGGGCCGGCTTCTCCGGCGACAGCAGGTCATCCGGTGGCCGGACGCCGGGTTTTTCCCGGTTGGCCTTTTCCGCGGCCTCCACCTCGTCGAAGAAATCGGGGGTGTTGCCCAATAAAGAGTCTGATTTACCCTCGGTCTGGATACGGTTGTACTCGCGGGGAACCGTTCCGCCCCCTTTGCGCTCAAAGCGGTCGAGCACGGGTATTTTGCCCCCGGCTTCCAGCTCCTCCCGTATCCGGGCGACCGTCTGGGGACTGCATCCGGCCTCTTCGGCAATCCAGGAGTTGCTTCGGGTGTACCGCCGGCGGACGATTTCGGCGATGGCCCGCTTCCGCTGAAGCTTGGTCAGGGGCAGGGGGTGGGGCAGGTTGGCGCTGAAAGCCCGCACCTCGGCATCCACCCGACTGCCTTCAAACAGCACCAGCTCCACGTCGTCGTACCCCTCCCGCCGGCGGGCCTCACAGCGATGCCGGCCATCCACCAGATACAGGTCGCCGCTGTCCGGGTCCTGCCAGCCCTCTACCGGCGGCAGGCGGTCCACCACTTCCTGGTAGCGCTGGACGGTCTCTTCATCGAGCGGGCGGACATTGAAGCCGTCCACCCCCATCTTTAGCTGGTTGAGCTTTACGGTTTTGATGCTTCGGGTCACAGTGGGTCACCTCCAAAGGTAGTTGGTGAGTTTGGGAGTTGGTTAGTTTGAGAGTTGGTTAGTTGGGGAGTTGGGGAGTTTAGAGTTACCAATCTCCAATCTCTAATCCCCAATCTCTAATCTCCAATTCCTAATCCCCAATCCCCAATCTCAACCGCCACACGGTTTTTACGTAGTTGACTCCCCGGCGAAGGTAGCCCCAGATATCGGTGGCGGTTTTACTCTCGCCGGTTTCGCGGGGAACGCACAGATAGGGCAGTTCCCGGATGGTCCAGCCGCGGCGTTTGGCCCGGTACAGCAGGTCGATGCAGTATTCGCCG
Organism: Chloroflexota bacterium; assembly: GCA_003694775.1. Lineage (GTDB taxonomy): Bacteria > Chloroflexota > Anaerolineae > 4572-78 > J111 > J111. Next base: position 5,606 of record RFJV01000356.1, read on the forward strand.
TAGTCTCCGCGCAGGTCGATGGTCTGGAAAATTTCTTTGCGGGCCAGGATGAAGCCGCTGGTGTAATCCTTGATAGACCAGTCCAGCACCAGGCCGGCAAACAGGTTAATCAGCCGCGACAGGAGCCGTCCGGTGAAGGAGTGGGCCACATCGCCGCCGCCGGGGACGTAGCGGGACCCCATCGCGATGCCCGCGCCGTCTGCCAGCGCGTCGGCCAGGCGAGGCCATTCCTCCGGCGGCATGCTCAGGTCGCAGTCCATCCAGCCGACCCACTCCCCGCGCGCCTCGCGGATGCCGCGCTGGATGGCGCTGGTCAGCCCGCTTTCCCCCACCCGCCGGACCAGCCGGACGCGGCGGTCCGCGGCGGCCTTTGCGGCGACCAGCTTCCACGTGCCGTCGGGGGAGTCGTCATCCACCACCACCACTTCCACCCCGCCGGGATAATCCCCCAACGCGGCCAGGGTGCGGTCAATCAGGGCCTCGATGTTGCCGGCCTCGTTGTAGGTCGGCAGAACGATGGAGATTTTTGGGGATTCAGCTTGACAATTTGAGTCTATCATTGTGTTCCTGTAAAATTAGGAAGAGGATTAATTCAGGTACGGCACACGCTGGAAGTGTGCCGCACTTATACCTGACACAGTTACCGGTATTCAAAGGACAAACATTATGGCAATATTTGAATTTGAGCAAGAATGGGCAAATGTTCTGCGCCCGTTATCTAATCAACCTTTAGAAAATTTTATCAAGGAACTGGCTGTCCTTGAACTTTACCGGCGACGCATGATATCCAGTGGTAAAGCGGCAGAACTGCTCAATATGGAGCGTATAGAGTTCATCCATTATGCTTCGCGTTTGGGTATCCCTTTCCTGGATATGTCTGAAGCTGAGCTATCCGAGGAACTTGGACGACTTAGATAACGAGGCATTGAAATGCCTCGCTGTTACAGGAAACCCGTTACCTGTCCCCGTTAGGGGAAAAACGGGTTAAATTTGGTTAAAATCAGCCGTTTTGAGTGCGTTTTAACGCACTTTTTGTACCAGCCGATGATTTCAATCATCGGTTAAAGGCCACCCACCACCCACGGTTTAATGCAGAGCTACCTTCCCGAATGTCTGAACTACAAATATCGAAAAATACCCGCGCCGTACTATCTCGCCTCAAACAAACCGACGCCGGCCTCCTCATCGCCGGCCTGCTGACGCTGTTCATCATCCAGCCTCTGCTTCGGCCCGGCCTGCCCACCACCGCCGACCTGGCGATTCACCTGTTCCGCACTCTGGAATACGAGCAGGCCTGGTCGCCGGGAGTCATTCTGCCCCGCTGGTCGGCCAACCTGGGCTTTGGGTACGGCTATCCGCTCTTTATCTTTGCTCCGCCGCTTCCCTACTGGCTGGCAATTCTGTTCCACAGCCTGGGGCTGACGCTGGAAAGTGCGTTCAAAGCCCTGATTATCCTCATAATTCTACTTTACGCAATTGGAATGTACCTGTTTGCCCGCGACCTGTTTGGCCGGGTGGATGCGGCCCTGACTGCCGCGGCGACCTACGCCTTTGCCCCGTTTGCCCTGCGCGAGGCCTTGCTGGTCGGGGGCAACATTCCCCAGTACCTGGCGATTGGCCTTTTCCCGTGGACCCTCTGGGCCGTGACCCGCGCCGCCCGCGCCCGCTCCTGGGGCTGGACCGTGGCCGCGGCAGGATTCTACGCCGCGGTAATGCTCAGCCATCTGTTCCACGTGTTCATCTTTACTCCGGTGGTTCTGCTTTACAGCCTGCTGTTGGCCCCGCCCTCCCGCCGGCCGCGCCTGCGTCCGGTCTGGCTGGCCGTTCCGCTGGGCCTCCTGCTGACTGCCTTTTTCTGGCTCCCCGCCTTTGTGGAGCGAGCCTACACCCGCGCCCGCGCCGAGGTGTATCTCCAGCGCAGTCCCTTTTACCTGCGCTACCCCCGCTGGCAGGAGCTTATCGCCTGGATTGAACCGCTGGACGCCCGTGCCGCCAACCCGCACGTCCCCCTGACCCTGGGCGTCGTTACCCTGGCCCTGGCCGGGCTGGGACTGGTCGGGCTGGCCTGGTGGGCCATTCGCGGCCCGCGGCGGCTGGCTGTTCCCGGGCTCTTCTTCGGGCTGGTGGCCGGGACGGCCATCTTTCTCACCCTGCCGGTGTCCCGCCCGGTGTGGGAAGCCATCCCCATCCTGCAGGTCGCCGAGTTTCCCTGGCGACTGCTGGGGCTGGCAAACCTGGGCCTGGCCGTGCTGTGCGCCGCGGCAGTGGCCTCGGTCCGGGCCCGGAAAGGCAGTATTGCCCTGTTCTGGCTGGTGCTGGTGCTGGTCAGTGTGGCCCCGGTCCTGTACCCGGTGGTCGGCTTTACCCGCTACGGCGACCCCACCCTGGCCCACCTGGCCGGGTACGAACGCCGCTCCCAGGCCATCGGCACGACCACCCTGGGCGAGTACCTGCCGCAGACTGTTGCCAATCCCCCCACCGACTCGCCGCTGGCCGCGCAGATGGAAGCCGGAGACCCCCAGCCGGAGCGGCTGGACCGGGCCAGCCTGCCCCCCGGCGCCTCCGCCGACCGCCTGGCGCAGACCGCGGTCACGCACCGCTACCGGCTCCAATCACCAACCGGCTTTACCCTGCGCGTCCGGCAGTTTTACTATCCCGGCTGGCAGGCCCGGCTGGATGGTCGTCCGCTTGAAATCCGGGTGGAGCCGGAAACCGGGCTGATGCTCCTCGACATTCCACCCGGCGAGCATATTCTCGACCTCCATTTTGCCGACACCCCCCTGCGGACCGCGTCCGGGCTGGTCAGCCTGGGGACGCTGGCGGGCATCGCGGCCGCGCTGGTGGTTCGCCGCCGGTGGGCCGCGGCAGACCGTGGTCCGGAAACTGCCGCGGGCGCGTCGCTTCCGCTGGCCCGCAACCGCCGGGTAATGGCCGTCGCTCTGGTGGTCATCATTGCCGCGTTCTGGGTGAAGCCGCAGTTGCGTCCCCTGCTCACCCGCCAGTCGCCGCCGGGAATGGCCCTGCCGGCGCAGAACAAAACCACCATTGCGTTTGCCAACGGCATCCAGCTCATCGGCTTCGACCTCAGCCGGCAGGTGGTCAAACCGGGCGGGTATTTGCAGGTTGTGCTCTACTGGCAGGCCACCGAGGCCCCTATCCGGGCCAACCTCCAGCCGTTTGTCCACCTGGACCGCCTGGACGATTTTACCACCGTGGCCGATGCCACCAACTACACCCCCGGCGACGTGACCACCGAAAGCGTTCTGCCCACTTTTCACTGGGACACAGCCCGCTACGTTCGGGATGAGCACGACCTCGACCTGCCGGATGGTTTGCCGCCCATTGCCTACGCGGTGCGGGTCGGCCTGATAGACCCGCACCAGGGCCGGCTGGTTCGCCTGGCCGATGGAACCAGCAACACCGTGCAGTTGGCCGTGGTCAACGTTCAGCCGGTCGACGCGCCGCCCCCGCCGGCTCGCCGGCTTAACGCCGCCTTCACCCTCAACGGCGACACCATCCGGCTGGTCGGTTTTGACCCGCCCACCCGTCAGGATGACCGGCTGGAATTTGCCCTCACCTGGCAGGCCGACCACCGTCCGGCACAGGAGTACACCATTTTTGCGCAACTGCTCGATTTACAGCAAAATCTGGTCGCCAGTTGGGACAGCCCGCCGCTGGAGGGCGCCTACCCCACCACTACCTGGCTGGCGGGACAGGCCATCCGGGAAACGCGCTTCATCCCGCTGGGCGACGCGCCGCCGGGCGAGTACCGTCTGCTGGTGGGGCTGTACGATTCTGCCAGCGGGCAAAGAATGGTCACCCCGGATGGGGCGGATTTTGCGGAGCTGGAGCGGGTCCGGATAAGTGGGGATTAGAGATTGGAGATTGGGAATTGGAGATTAGAGATTGGGGATTGGGGAGAAAATAATTCAAAATTCAAAACTCAAAATTCAAAACTCAAAATTTCCCCCCGGCTTGCTTCTGGCCCTGGTGATTCCCATCTTCGCGGTTCTGCCCCTGCTGACTCACCGCGGCCTGCCCAACACTGCCGACGGCCCGGCGCACCTGATGCGGCAGGTCGAACTGAACCGGGCCTGGCAAGAAGGGATTTACTACCCGCGCTGGGGGCCAGACCTGGCCCTGGGGCACGGTATGCCCATATTCAGCTATGCCCCGCCCCTGCTGTACCAGCTGACCCAGCTTTTCCACCTGACCGGCCTGCCCCTGGACGAGTCGATGAAGGCGGTAGTGGTGCTGGATTTTCTGCTTTACAGTGTGGGGATGTTCCTGTTTGCCCGCCGGGTGTACGGCCCGACCCCGGCGCTGGTGGCCGCGGCGGTGTACGTCTATGCGCCGTACCGCCTGCGCGAGGCCTACATCCAGGGCAACTACGGGCAGTTTACCGGCCTGGCCTTTTACCCGCTGATTTTCTGGGCCTTCCACGCCCTGCTGACCGCGCCCCGCACCCGGCCAGCCTTTCTGCTGGCCGGGGCGCTGTCGCTGGCCGGCCTGCTGGTAAGCCACAATATCAGCACGATGCTGTTTGGGCCGGTTTTTGCCGCCTTCGTGCTGTTTTTGTCGCTGGGGCCGGATATCCGGCTCACGGCGACCCGCCTCCTGCGGGCCGCGAGCGCCGGTCTGCTGGGGTTGGGGCTGTCGGCCATTTTCTGGCTACCGGCCTTTGGCGAAAAAGAGGCCATCAAGCTGGAAGGCATCACCAGGGGGTTTTTCGACTTCCGGCATAACTTCATCCGTTTGGGGGAACTGCTGTCGCCGCCGGTTCCGCTGGACCTGTCGGCCATCAATCCGGAATTTCCCCTGAGTCTGGGCCTGCCGCAAATTCTGGCCGCGGCCATCGCCATTCTGGGCCTCGGCCTTATCGCCCTGCGCCGCCGTCTCCCCGTCTCCCCCCCATCCCGTCACCCCGTCTCCCCGTCTCCACGCGCCCACACCCTCTTCTTCACCCTGTTTCTGCTCCTCTACGCCTTTCTGGCCCTGCCGGCCTCCCAGACGGTCTGGGAAACGGTTCCCCTGCTGGAGCTGGCCGAATTCCCGTGGCGAATGCTCGGCCCGGCAATTTTCTGCGCCGCGGTGCTGGCCGCGCCGGCATACCAACACGTAGCCCGCATTCCGCGTCTCGCCTCCCGTCCTCTTCTCCCCCTCACCTTCGCCCTGCTCCTGCCCATCCTCCTGAACCTCTACTACCTTTACCCGTCGCAGTTTATTCCCTGGGGGACGCCCGGCCCTGCGGACGCCTTCCGGTATGAAGTGGTTTCCGGCGCCATCGGCACCACCAGCACCGGCGAATTTCTGCCCCGCGCCGCCCAACAGCACCCCTCGCCCGACACGCTCTGGCCCGACTACGCCGCCGGACGCCCCCCGCAGAAGCTCGACCCGGCCTCCCTGCCGCCCGGCGCCGAAGTGGACATCATCGCTCACCGCGTCCAGAGCGACATCCTGCGCATCACCACGCCGGTCCCGTTTACGGCCACCCTGCGCACCCTGTACTGGCCCGGCTGGCAGGTCTACCTGGACGGCCAGCCGGCACCGTTTTCCGTCCGCCCCAACACCGGGCTGATTGAAACCGCCATCCCCGCCGGCAAGCACACCCTGACCCTGAAGCTGGAATCCACCCCCCTGCGCACCCTGGGCCAGTGGAGCACGCTCATCTCCGCCCTGATTCTGCTTGCCATTGGCTCCTTGGAAATTGGCTCATTGGCCCATTGGGGTCTGTCCAAAAATTTTGGACAGACAGGGGGGTACGGGGGGAATCCCCCCGAATCCCCCCAGGTTTGTCCAGAATTCCCAAAATTCCGGACGCACCCGCCCCATTGGCCCATTGGCTCATTGAGAA
>RFJV01000357.1 GCA_003694775.1 Chloroflexota bacterium
CCCCCCACAAATTCCACCATTGCCTGGTTTGCCAGAAACCGCCCCTGCGGGGTCAGGCGGAGGTGGGGCCCATCCTCTGCCGGAACCCACTCCAGCAGACCGCGGCCAATCCCCAGCTCAATGGCCTGCGGAAAGGCGTCGGTCAGTGGTGTGCCGAAGCGGGCGGCAAACTCCGCCGCGGCTACCCCCTCGCGGGTCAGCCGCAGACCCAGCATCAGGTGCTCCGTCATCGCGGTGGGCCGGTCAATCTGCTCCACGGCGCGCTCGTCCGCGGCCAGGGCCAGCCCTGTCCCGGCTTCCACCTGCGCCGCGTACTGCTTTGGCCGTTTGACATTCATCCACCGCCGCCCATCCACCGTGCTGACCGCGCCCGCGCCCAGCCCCAGGTAAGGCTGGTTGCGCCAGTAAATCAGGTTGTGGGCCGCGGCCAGCCGCGGGGCCTCCGTTTCCCCTTCGCCGCTGCTTCTGGCCCAGTTGGAAATTTCGTACTGCGTATACCCGGCCTCGCCCAGCCGGTCGACCGCCAGGGCGTACATATCCGCGGCCAGGTCATCATCCGGCGCGGGAACCAGCCCAATGCCGACCAGCCGGTGCAGGGGCGTGCCCGGCTCCACTATCAGTGAGTACAGCGACAGATGCTCCGGGGCCAGGCGAATCGCCTCATCGAGCGTCTCGGCCCACTCCGGCAGGCTCTGGCCGGGCAGGTTGAAAATCAGGTCCAGACTCAGATTGTCGAACCCGGCGGCGCGGGCGGCAGACACAGCCTGCCGGGCCTCGTCCGCGCTGTGCAGACGGCTCAAAAAGCGCAGTTCCGCATCCCGAAAGCTCTGCACCCCCAGCGACAGCCGGTTGACACCCCCGCGGCGCAGTTCCCGCAGGTAGTCCACCGTGACCGTGCCCGGATTGGCCTCGACGGTGATTTCCGCGCCCGCCGGCAGGTCGAACGCGGCCTGCACCGTTTCCACCAGCTCGACCAGCCAGGCCGCGGGAAGCGTGGTCGGTGTGCCGCCGCCAAAGTAGAGGGTCGCCAGCCGGGGCCGGCCCAGCGCGGCCGCACTTTCCTCGATTTCGCGGGTCAACGCGGCCTGGTACCGGGCCTTCAGCGACGAATCCTCTTCAACGTAGGTGTTGAAGTCGCAGTAGATACAGCGGGTGTGGCACCAGGGAATGTGGATGTAAAGACCGGGAGAGAAAATCACGGCGAATCTCCTTGATGGGTTGTGCGTTGGGGCGTCTGATTATCCAGCAGTGCCCGGATGGCCGGCAAATGGCGCTCCGCCTCTTCGATACCGGCCCGGATGGGGCCGTCCACATCTTTGAAATCCAGCGAGCCATACGCGCCCACGTCCGGGCGGAGGAGGACATGGGGCGGATGAAGCTCCAGCCGCAGGCAATGAAGGTACCAGGTCATCACCCGGAACGAGCGCCACATCGACGCGGCCATCGTTGGAATCCGGTTTTCGCCGTTGCCGCTGGTGCTGAAGATAGCGGCAGGGAGCTGAAACCCCATCACCGCGCTGAGGGGGTCGGTCCAGGGGTTGTCTTTTTCCAGCGGCGGGTACACATCCACGGCAATCACCCGGTCCGCGCCCTGCTCGTAGGCCACGTGGGTTGCCAGGCTGTCGATGACGCCGCCGTCGGCCAGGGGACGCCCGTTGAGCCGCACCGGGGGGAACGCACCCGGTACGGCACTGCTGGCTAACATCGCCGGCAGGAGCGGGCCTTCGGACAGCGTCACCTCTTCGCCGCTGAGCATGTCGACCGCCATCAGCGTGACCGGGATGTGCAGGTCGGCAAAGTTTTTTTCTCCGACCACCCGGCTGAGATACTGCCGCACCTGCCGCTGGCGCGCCCGCGCCCCCAGCACCTTCATCACAAACGACTGCTTCTGCATGTCGGCCATACCGGCGGCAATCTGGGACGGGCTGAACCCCAGGGCAAACAGCACCCCCACAATGCCGCCCATACTGGTCGCCACGATGAAATCGATGGGGATTTGTTCCCTCTGCAGAACATCCAGTACACCGATGTGGGCCAGGCCGCGACTGCCGCCGCCTCCCAGCACCAGACCGATTTTGGGTCGCATCAATCTCCTAATCTCCAATCTCCAATCTCTAATCTCTAATCTCTAATCTCCAATCTCCCCCCTAATCTCCCCCCAATTTGGTGCGCAAAATTTTGCCGACAAACGACTTGGGGAGTTCCTCCCGCAGAACGATTTCCCGCGGCACGGCGTGCGGTTCCAGGCGGCGGCGGCAGAGGGCCAGCAGTTCCTCCGGCGATATATGCTCGCCGGGGCGGGGCACTACGAATGCCCTGACCCGCGTGGCCGGACGGCCGTTCTCCTCCACCGTCACCCCGACCGCGGCGGCCTCCAGCACCTTGCTGTGTTCGTACAGTACTTCTTCCACGTCTCGCGGAAAAACCCACTGCCCGTCCACCTCGATGATTTCCTGCCGGCGGTTGATGATGGTGAAATATCCCTCGGCATCCATTACCGCCACATCGCCGGTGTGAAGCCAGCCATCCCGGAGCACCTGCCGGGTGGCCGGCTCATCGTTCCAGTAGCCCGGCATCACCTGCGGCCCTTTGACCACCAGCTCGCCAATCTGGCCGGGCGGCAGGTCCTGGCCGGTGGTCAGGTCGACAATCCGGGCGTCGGTGTTGGGGATGGGCACGCCGATAGAGCCGACCTTGCGCACCCCGTACAGGGGGTTGGCGTGCGTGACCGGCGAAGCCTCCGTCAGCCCGTACCCTTCGACCAGCCGGCCGCGGGTCAGCTTTTCAAAGGCTTCCTGCACCTCCACCGGCAGGGGGGCCGCGCCGCTCACGCAGGCCTTGATGGAATGGAGACCGTAACTGCGCACGTTCGGGGCCTGGTTAATGGCCGTGTACATTGCCGGGACGCCGGGAAAGAGCGTGGGGCGGTATTTTTTGATATGCTGGAGCACCTCGTCCAGTTCAAAGCCCGGCAGAAGCACCAGGGTGGCGGCCAGGGCCACCGGCGCGTTCATGGCGTTGGTCATCCCGTAGCTGTGGGTCAGCGGCACCACCGACAGGCAAACCTCCCGCCCATATTCCAGCTCCTGAAGCCAGTGGCGGGTCTGCATGGTATTGGCGACCAGGTTGGCGTGGGTCAGCTTGACGCCCTTGGGCAAGCCCTCGGTGCCGCTGGTGTAGAGCACCGCGGCCAGGGCGTCGGGCCGGACGGTGATGCCGGGCGACAGGGGGGAGGCATCGGCCATCAGTTCGGCCATCGAGAGACCGGCACTGTCGGGCGCGGCCCGGTCCGGGGCCAATCCCCAGCGAGCCAGCAGGCGGTGGTACACCGCCTCTCCCGCGGCCTGGCGGATGCCGGTCAGCACCACCTGCGGCGGGTCGTCCAGGGCACGCACTGCCTCCACCAGGTCGACGGCCTCGCGCAGGGCCACCAGCACTTTGGGCCGGGTTTCCTGGGCCTGGCGGGTCAGCAAAGAGACATCCATTTCCGGGCCGGGGAGCACCGCCACCCCGCCGATTTTCAGGGTGGCGTAGTAGGCCACCACCAGTTGGGGAATGTTCGGCAGAACCAGCAGAACCCGGTCGCCGGGCTGGACGCCCATTCCGTGCAGGGTGTGGGCAAACTGGTTGGCCAGCATATTGAGCTGGCGGTAGGTGTAGCGGATGCGGTAGAACACCAGGGCGGTTCGCCGCGGGGCCCAGTCGGCCGCGCTTTCCAGAAAGCGGTGGAGCGGCTGGCGAGGGATGGGGACGGTCAGCGGTATGTTCGGGCCGTAGTGGGCCAGCCAGGGCCGGCGTTCGGTCAGGTGGCCGGCGCGGGTTTCCAGCTCGCGCCAGGAGCTTTGCTGTCGCCCTTCGATGAACCGCTCGATGGCCCGGTTGACCGCCCGGTGCCGCTCCAACTGCACCTTGTGCTTGGCCGACCC
>RFJV01000358.1 GCA_003694775.1 Chloroflexota bacterium
CAGTACATCCACTCCGGAGCTATCACCTACGAGCAGTTGGAAAAAATCGTACAGCCCCTGCTGTAGCGCGTATCTCCGATGGCGGCCTGCTCCCCAAGGGGGGAAGTCTGGCCTGTCAGATTGAACAGGTCAAAGGACGTTTAGAAGCCCTGATTTTGTCCAATTCAGGGCGCTAAAGCGCCTTTTTCCTTTCAGTCGGGGACTTTAACGCTGGCCCCAATTCTTGCCGGAAACCGGTGCATCGAGTACACTGTACAATAATCCTGGTCCCTCAAAAGCAACCCCTCCGCCCTCTACTGCCGGTTCCGCAAGGCGGCAGTAATGCCGCCCGACAAAGCTGTTTGATACAAGGAGGTCAGCATGTACCATACCATTTTGGTTCCCCTGGACGGGTCGCCGCGGGCCGAGGCCATTCTGCCCCACGTGGAAGACCTGGCTATGCGCTACCACGCCACGGTGGTACTGCTTCAGGTGGTAGAGCCGGAGCCGCTGATACTCGGCCCGGATATGGTCTATCCGGTGGTGAACCAGGCGATGATAGAAGAACGCATCCGGGCCGCCGAAGATTACCTGGCCCAAAAGCAGGCCGACCTGCAAGCCAAAGGCATCAACGTCCGCACCATCATTTCCAACGGCCCGGTGGTCGAAGAGATTATCCGGAACGCCGAAAAAGTAGACGCGGACCTGATTGCCATGGCCAGCCACGGACGCACCGGCCTGGCCAGAGTATTCTACGGCAGTGTGGCCGCCGGCATCCTCCACCGCATCGACCGGCCCCTCCTCCTCATTCGGGCGGAAAACGGCTGAGCAAAACCGATGACCGGTATCATTGACGACCTGCTCACCGGACTGCCGTCCGGCAACCTGCTGGATATCCGCATCGGGGCTTTCTGGACCGCGGTAGTGGTAGAAACCGGCGGCCAGCGCTCGTGCGGGCTGGCGGCCACTCTGCGCGGCTTTGCCGAACACCACTACGGCGGCGGGCCGGCCGTTGCCGACGCCGGCCGTCTGCTCGACCGCACCCCTACCGAACTGGCCCAACTGGCCCGCTCCACCAGCCTGATGGAAGCGTCCATCGGCTTTGCCGCCATCAATGCCCTGCTCTCGCCCCAGCCCCAACCCTGGGTAGACCTGAACGCAGAAGAGGTCATCGCCCGGCACGGGGCCGGGAAAAAGGTGGCCCTGGTGGGACACTTTCCGTTTGTCCCCCGTCTGCGGGAGATTGCCGGCACCCTGTGGGTGCTGGAGCTGGACCCCCGCGAAGACGACCTGCCCGCCACCGCCGCGGCAGAGGTCATTCCCCAGGCCGATATTGTTGCCATTACCGGCACAACTCTGCTCAACCACACCTTCGACAGCCTGATGGCCCTGCGCAAACCTGACGCGCTGACCCTGGTACTCGGCCCCAGTACACCGCCCTCGCCCCGGCTGTTCAACCACGGCGTCCACCTGATTTCCACCGCCCTGGTTGAGGATATCGACTCCGTCCTGCGGGCAGTCTGCCAGGGGGCCAACTTCCGGCAGATACGCCGGCAGGGGGTCCGGCTGGTCACCCTGCCCCACCCCGACCATCCCGGTCTGTAACCTTTTCCTCCGCCCGGCATCTAAAAGGGTGAAAAGCAAAGCCAACCATCGACGGGCAAGACCAATGACCGCAGAAAGCGGGTCGAAAATCAGGCTGAACCTCAAACCAGAAACGTCACAGCCGGCCAAATGGCGCAAAGCGGTATGCCCCAACTGCGGCTACCGCCAGGCCGATAAGGACCCGGACGGCGTTATCTGGTGCCCGGCCTGCGGCTATTCCAAAAAGGGATGCTACACCTGATGACCCGCCTCGCGGGGGCGTGTCTCCCGCCGGTACAGCGACATTGAAAAAAACGGAGGAAAAGAAAAAAATGGCTTTACTGAGAGAAGAAGACCGGCAACAGCTTATCAAGGAATTTGAAGCGCTCACCGAGCCGGTAAAGCTGGTGGTGTTTACCCAGGAGTTCGAGTGCCAGTACTGCACCGAAACGCGGATGATTGCCGAAGAAGTGGCCGCGCTATCGGACAAGATTTCGCTGGAAGTGTATGACTTTGTCAAGGACAGGGAAATTGCCGAGCAGTACGGGATTGACAAGATTCCGGCCACGGTCATTATGCGGGGCGGCGACCAGCCCAAAGATTACGGCATCCGCTACTTTGGGATACCGTCCGGCTACGAATTCAGCTCGGTGATTGAGGACATTCTGATGGTTTCTGCGGGCGATTCTGGCCTGTCCCAGCAAACCAAAGATTTTTTGGCTAAGCTGGATAAGCCGCTCCATCTGCAGGTCTTTGTGACCCCCACCTGCCCGTACTGTCCGCGGGCGGTGCGCTTTGCCCACCAGCTGGCCCTGGAAAGCGACCTGGTGCGCGGGGATATGGTCGAGGCGATTGAATTTCCGCACCTGTCGCAGAAGTATCAGGTTCACGGGGTGCCGCGCACGGTTATCAACGAAACCGTTCACCAGGAGGGCGCGGCTCCGGAACCGATGATGCTGGCAAAGCTGATGGAAGCAGTAGCCGCGTAAAATTCTCCCAAAAACAAACGGGGGGCCAAATTGGTCCCCCGTTTTTCTTTGCCGGTTATCCGGACTGCAGGTAGCGCACAAACCGGTTCTGCCTGTCGACCAGAATCACCTTTGGCTGGAGGGGTTCATCGGTCAGTTCAAAGCCCATGATGATGACCTCCTCACCGGCCTTGATAAGGTGCGCCGCCGCGCCGTTCAGGCAGATAACGCCGGACCCCCGTTCGCCGGTGATTACGTAGGTTTCCAGCCTGGCCCCGGAGGTATTGCTGACCACCAGCACCTTCTCACCGGGCCACAGCCCGACCCGTTCCAGCAAATCCTCATCAATGGTAATACTGCCAATATAGTTTACATTTGCCTCGGTAACCGTAGCCTTATGTATCTTGGACCTTAATACCCAGCGCATTTTTCTTACCCCGTTCTGCGAGAGAAATTCAAAACGGGGGTATTGTACCCGACTTCCGGGCAGGCGCAAAATACGGGTGGGTTGATAACTGCTCAGCCATCCACGAATAGAATACGATGCAGTCGAGACGACTGCGTCCCCAGTCATTTTTTCATCAATCAGATGTAGAACGTAACCCGTAAGAACAGAAAATTACGGATTTACGATTTACGTTTTACGTGAGGTGGTGGGAATTGATGACACTTTACCAGATTTTTCTCTTGGCCTGAGCAGTTACGTGGGTTGTTCGTTTCAGGCCGCGGGCGGGTCAACGTGTTCAAAGCGGTTCAGGGCCACATTCTTGCGTGCCCTGTCGGGGTCAAACACCTGCCCGTTCATAACGATGTAAACCCCCGGCGGCAGGACCTGTACGGCAACCAGCGCCCCCCCGACATTGAAAATCGCGTCGCTGGTTTTGAACTTGGCCGGCATCATCGAGCCGGTCAGCACGATGACCTTCTCCCTGGCCAGCGGTTTGAGAACACGGGCGGTTTGTATCATGGTGTCGGTTCCGTGGGTAATGAGGATGCGGTGGTGGGGGTCGGCCTGAACTTTCTCAAAAATCAGGCGGCGGTCTGCATCGGTCATATCGAGGCTGTCTTTCTGCAGTATCGACTCGTACCGGTAGGGCACGGTCACGTTGGCCTCGCGCAGAATATCGGCCACCATCGGCTCTCCGACTTCGTAGGTGCTTTTCTGGTCAAAATAGATTTTGTCGATGGTGCCGCCGGTGGTAAAAATTTTTATCTCCATGGCCTGTATCTCCTCGGTAACTGTTCAGCCG
>RFJV01000359.1 GCA_003694775.1 Chloroflexota bacterium
ATGGACTCGCTGTTCGGCGCGTCCTTCTTCACCCTGACCGGCTTCCACGGCGCGCACGTGATTGGCGGCCTGGTCTGGCTGGTCATTCTGCTGTTCAAGGCATTTGGCGTTCAGGGCGGCTTTTCCAGCAAAGACAACCTGGGCGTGGAAATTTTTGGCCTCTACTGGCACTTTGTGGACATCGTCTGGCTGTTGCTGTTCAGCCTGGTGTACCTGATGTAAGGGGAGAAAAATGGACGGACAAAGCAAGCACAAGCACCCAAACTACCTGGCAGTTTTCATTGTCCTGGCAATCATTACCGCCATCATTACCGGCGTGGAGCTGATGAGCAAATCTTTGCCCATTCCGGTGGAATATCTCAACGTCTTCTATATCGCCATGTCGGTCACCAAAGCCACGCTGGTGGCGATGTTCTATATGCATCTCAAGCAGGACAGCCGGGTATATACAGTGCTGTTCGGGATTCCTGTGCTGTTTGCCGTGTTCTTCATCTTTATGCTGGCGCTGTAGGAAGCGTACTGCCAGGGTCCGGCGCAGGAGACAGGATACATCCCCAACAGCGGCGCGGCCGTGATTGGCGAGATTTTTAGTCGAGTCGGGTCCGGGACCCGCCCCGGCAGATTTGTACGAAAGGTAGGGACGAATAATCATTCGTCCCTACCTTTTTGGTTTCTGTTCGGCTAAAGTCCTGCTCCGATTTGCCGATAATTTGACTAACCCTGCATCCGATTCTGTGGTAAAATGGGGACAGCAGGCATCTGCTCAGCCGCCGGTTAGCGCGGTGTTAATACTCCATCCGGTAATTCTTGACAACCTTCTCAACCTGGAGCTGGACGGTATGTCTCTCTATCTGCTGGAAGTACGGGACAGGAAAATCGTGCGGCGTGTGCCTTTGCAGGAGGCGCGGTACTCACTGGGCCGCGACCCGGCCTGCGACATTGTCTTTTCGTCTGATAGCGTGTCGCGGCGGCACGCGGCACTGGTCCGCGCGGGCGAGTCGTACAGAATTGAGGACGAGCATTCTACCAACCGGACATACGTCAATGAGCGACCTGCCACCAGGCGGGTGCTGGTCCACGGCGATATGGTCAGCCTGGGCGATGATGTGACCCTGCTGGTCTACGATGATACATCCGGCGACAGGCCGGAAGACCTGCTGGCGTGGTCGCTGAGCGGCGGGATGTCGGCGCGGGATTTACTGCGGCTCAAGTTTGTGGTAGACCGCATCATTGCTCTGGATAACCCGGACAACATCCTGCGCGTCATTCTGAACGACGTGATGGCCCTGGTCGGCGCAGAACGGGGATTCATTGCCCTGGTAGACGGCCAGGGCAATCTCCAGCCAGACCGGTGCGTGACCCAGCATATTTCGATGGCAGAGGTCCGGCAGGACAGCGCGCCCTATTCCCGTTCGATTGTCCGGCAGGTCATCGACACCCGCCGGAGCGTGTTCATCCTCAACACCGAGGATTATCTCCACTCCCTTTCCGACAGCATTATGGAACTGTCGCTCAAAGCGGTGATGTGCAGTCCGCTTATTTTTGGCGACAGGCTGTTGGGTGTGCTGTACGTGGATTCGGGCCGGCAGTTTATCGACTTTTCCGAAACGGACCGCCTGTTTTTTGCTATTCTGGCCGATTACGCGGCCATTGCCATCGAAAATGCCCGGCGGTACGACCATATCCAGCAGTCCAACCGGCGTCTCCAGGCCGGGATGGAGGAATCCGAGGCCCGATACCATCAGCTGGTGGAGCTTGTACCGGAAGCTATCGCCGTTCACCAGGGGGGCAAGCTGGTGTATGTCAACCCGGCGGCGGTGAAACTGCTCAAGGCTCAGCGGCGAGAAGACCTCATCGGGCGGGGCATCTTTGATATTCTGCATCCGGATTACTATGAGCAGGTCCAGCAAAGGCTTCAGAACAAGGTATTCGCCCAGCGTACCGCCCCTCCGATAGTTGAAAAACTGGTTTGTCTGGACGGCTCGGTGATTGAGGCGGAGATTTCTGCCGCGGCCATTATGCACCAACAGCAACCGGCGGTGCTGGTTGTAGCCCGCGACGTCACCGAGCGCCGGCGGATGGAAGCCATTTTACAGCGCTCCCAGCGCCTGGAATCGGTGGGGATGCTGGCAGGCGGCATCGCCCACGATTTCAACAACGCCCTGCAGTCTATCCTGGGGAACGTGATGCTGGCCCGTGCCCATGCCGCCAATGCCGAGCTGGTCGCCGAAAGTCTGGAGCGGGTCGAGCGGGCCATCCAGCGGGCCATCAGCCTGACCCGCCAACTGCTGACCTTCTCCCGCGGCGGTGCACCGGTTACCAAAGCCGGCTCTATCAGGAAGCTGGTCGAGGAGACGGTGGCCTTTGCCCTGCACGGGAGCAGTATTGCCTACCGGCTGGATATTGCGGATGATGTCCCTCTGGTAGAGATGGATGCGGACCAGATTCACCACGTTATCCACAACCTGGTGCTGAACGCCAAGCAGGCTATGCCGAACGGCGGCTGTATTACCGTCTCTGCCCGCCCGGTTGAAGTAAAGGAGGACACCCCAATAGGGATGCTGGAACCGGGGCTGTATGTGCAGATTGTTGTGCGGGACGAAGGAACCGGTATCCCCGCCGATGTTCTGGACCGGGTGTTCGACCCGTACTTCACCACCCGGCCCGACGGTGCGGGCCTGGGCCTGGCGACCTGCTATTCGATTGTCCGCAAGCATAACGGGTACATCGAAATCGAGTCTGAGGAGGGGCAGGGAACAGCGGTTACCTTCTACCTGCCTGCCGCCCCCCAAACCGCCGAGACCCCGGCAGACGGCACGGCGGAAAACATGCCGTCGGAGCTTCATCACCGCATTCTGGTAATGGACGATGAGGAAACGGTCCGGGATGTGATTGTCTCGATGCTGAAATATCTGGGGTGTGAAGTGGTGGCCGTACCCCACGGGGAGGCCGCGGTGGCGGCTTTTGAGCAGGCCCGGAAAGAAGGCCAGCCCTTCGACGCGGTGATGCTGGACCTGACCATCCGCGGCGGCATGGGCGGCGAGGAAACCCTCAAGCATCTGCGGGCTATCGACCCGTCGGTGCCGGCGATTGTTGCCAGCGGCTACAACACGCGGGATGTAATGGCCAACCCTGCCGCGTACGGTTTTCAGGGGGTGCTGGTCAAACCGTTTGATACCCGGAAGATGGTCCAGGTGCTCCGGGATGTCCTTGCAGACGTTCAGCCGGCAGAAGCCGTGCCGAAAAAGTAGGGACGGGTCTCAGACCCGCCCCTGCCCGCTACTCCTCCGGAATCGGCGGCTCGATGACCCAGCCCACCGCCGCGGTCAGGGTGATGACCACCCCAATGATGACCATCACAATATTCAGGGCCAGTCCGGCCACAATCAGGCCAAAGCCAATCGCCAGCACCAGCGGCCAGTAGCTGTTGGCCGGGAGATGAATATCTTCCGGTTTGACCTGTGCTTTTTCCACGTCAGACATAGTTTTGCTCCAGTTATTCGTAAATTCGTGGGTGTGTCTGCCCGGCTACCTGAACAGCACCGCCGGGGCGTACATATTGAACCAGACCACCGCGGCCAGGGCCGACAGCAAAGCCATCACCACCAGCCCGGCGGCCAACTGCTTGTTTTTCCGGGCAGTATTTTTGTCTGTCATTTTGACCTCCATCCCGGCTACAGCGCCCTGTCGACCGCCATGGCCACAAAAAGCAGGGCCAGATAAGCCTGCGAGTATTTATACAGCCGTTTGCTGACCGGCTTGCTGTAGCTCCGCCACAGCTTCCAGGCCAGAACCAGAAACATCAGCCCCAATCCCCCGGCGACCAGCAGATACAGCCAGCCGAACATCCCCACCGACACCGGCAGAAGGGTCAGGGCGACCAGCAGGAGCGTGTACAGAAAAATCTGGTAGGTAGTTTCCCGCTCGCCGACCACCACCGGAAGCATCGGCACCCGCGCCCTGGCATAGTCCTTTTTGACCAGCAGAGCCAGCGCCCAGGTATGCGGCGGGGTCCAGAAAAAGATGATGGCAAACAGGTACAGCGCGCCCAGGTCCAGCCGGTTTGTCACCGCGGTCCAGCCGACCAGCGGTGGAATGGCTCCAGCCGCGCCGCCGATGATGATGTTGTGAATGGTGTTCCGCTTCAGGTACAGGGTGTAGAAGAAAACGTAGTAGATAATCCCCAGCGTGCTGAGGGCCGCGCTTAGCGGATTGACAAACACCACAAACACCAGAAATGAGGCCGTACTGAGGGCCAGGCCAAAAAAGAGGGTCTCTTCGGGCGTGACCAGCCCCGTGACGGTAGGCCGGCGAGAGGTGCGGGACATCGTGCCGTCTATATCGCTGTCGATGTAGCTGTTCAGCACGCTGGCCCCGCCGGCAGACAGTGCCCCTCCCAGCAGGGTGTACAGCAGGAGCGGCATGTCGGGCAGACCGCCCTGGGCAATAAACATTGCCCCGGCTGTGGTGATGAGCAACAGCACCAGAATCCACGGCTTGGTCAGCCGGAAGTAGACCCCTGCCTTCTGCCGGGGAGAGACCTCCGGGGCCGGACCGGTCGCCGAAACGGGCAGGGTGTGAAACCGGCGGTAAACCGTCCGCAGAAGGGCCGCGGCCACTGCCGCAATGATACCGCTCAATCCCAGATGGACCGGCCCCAGCCGTCCGGCCAGACCTTCTACCGCGTTCAGCCCGCCAACGCCAATCTGGAGCAGATACAGCCACCCCAGCGCGGCAGACCAGCGCCGCAGGCCGGTCTGGTTGGCGTACTGCCGGCGGGTGATGAGCACCGCGCCGGCAATCAGCACTCCTACGACCACCACACTGAAGCGGTGGCCCAGATTGATGACCTCCGGCAGGCCGACCTGCCGGGGAAAGATTTCACCCTGGCAAAGCGGCCAGTCCGGGCAGGCCGCCGTACTGCCGGTCACGGAGACCAGCAGGCCGGTCAGCAGGAGCAGGCCGGTCGCCAGGACGGTCAGCCAGAGATAACGCAGAAAAGTTCGTGGATACATTTCTAATCTTTCTACTGAGCCGGGGCGGCAGCCGCGGCGGGCGGCTGGGATGGCTGTCCGGTGGTGGTCTGTCCCTTCAGCCGCAGGTCGCGGGCCGGACGGTCGCTGTGGACTTCCGGGATTTCCAGGAAGTTGTAGGCCGGCGGCGGAGAACTGACCACCCACTCCAGGGAGTTGCCCAGCCAGGGGTCGGCGGGGGCTTTTTTGCCGCGCACAAAGGCATAGCCCACGTTCCACAGCAGGGGGAAGATAGAAGCGGCCACCAGAAAAGCACCAATCGTTGCCAGCAGGTTGTACGGTTCCCAGCCCAGGCCGGCGGGATAGTCGGCAATACGGCGGGGCATGCCCAGCAGGCCCAAAATGTGCATCGGGAAGAAGGTCAGGTTGAAGCCGATGAACATCAGCCAGAACTGCATTTTACCCAGAGTTTCGTTCAGCATCCGCCCGGTGATTTTGGGGAACCAGTAGTAGATACCGGCAAACAGGCCCATTACACTGCCGCCGAACAGCACGTAATGCAGATGGGCCACCACGTAGTAGGTGTCGTGCACCTGCGTGTCGATGGGCACGTTCGACAGGAACACGCCGCTGATACCGCCGATGGTGAAGGTCACAATGAAGCCGGCGGCAAACAGGAACGGCGTTTTGAACTCAATCGACCCGCCCCAGAGGGTGAAAATCCAGCTAAAGATTTTGACCCCCGTCGGCACGGCGATGGTCATGGTAGCCAGCATAAAGAACAGCTGGAGGCCGGTGCCGATGCCGGCTACAAACATGTGGTGCGCCCAGACGGCAAAGCCCAGCACGGCGATAGCTACCGTGGAGTAGGCAATCATCTTGTAGCCGAAGATAGGCTTGCGGGCAAAGACGGGCAGTACCTCAGACACCACACCCATCGCCGGTAAAATCATAATGTAGACCGCGGGATGGGAGTAGAACCAGAACATATGCTGCCACAGCACCGGGTCGCCCTGCATTCCGAAGAAGCCGGCCCCCAGTGCTCGCTGGATGAAGAGCAGGGTCAGAGCCGCGGCCAGGGCCGGAGTGGCAAACAGAATCATAATCGACTGCACCAGCACGGTCCAGGTAAAGAGGGTCATCCGGTGCAGGGTCATTCCCGGAGCGCGCATGTTGAGGATGGTCACCACAAAGTTGATGGCCCCCAGGATGGAGGATGTCCCCACAGTGTAGATGCCCAGCGCCCACAGGTCCATACCCGGCCCCTGGGAGTAAAGCTTGGTGGACAGCGGGGCGTAGGCGGTCCAGCCGCCAGACGCGCCGCCAAAGAAAAAGCTGGCATACAGAATAATCCCGCCGACCACAAACAGCCACAGCCCCAGCGCATTCAGCCGGGGGAAGGCCATATCCCGCGCCCCCACCTGGAGCGGCACGATGTAGTTCGCCAGCCCGGCCAGCATCGGGATAATCGCCAGGAAAATCATCGTGGTGCCGTGCATGGTGAAGAACTCGTTGAACCGGTCGGCGGTCAGAATTTGCAGGCCGGGGAGGGCCAGTTCGGCCCGGATGAACAGGGCCAGCACCCCGCCGAACAGGAAGAAGAAAAAGGCAAACACAAAATACATGATGCCGATTTTCTTGTGGTCAACGGTGGTCAGCCAGTCCCAGAGGCCCTGGTTGTAGTAGCTCCGTTCTTTACGGGACGGGGCTTCTTTGGGCCAGTCGAACAGGTGCAGGTTCAGCGGCCCGTCCAGGAAAAGGACCAACAGCGCGGCTGCAAAAACCGCCACCAGGGTCAGGTTGGTAAAACCGTACAGCCGGTACGGCGCTTGCAGAACGCCGACCATCACGCCCCACGATACCCCGTACCCTACCAGTAAACTGATGAGCGCGGTAATGATTAATCGCTTGCTGGGATGTCTCACAGTTGCTTGCTCCCTTGAAATATAGTTGGTTAGTTGGAGAGTTGGTTAGTTTGGGAGTTGGTGAGTTGGAGAGTTGGAGAGTTGAAGAGTTTAGTATGATTAATCTCCAATCTCCAATCTCTAATCTCTAATCTCCAATTCCCACACCCCAACCTTCCTACTCAACCCCTGAAGCCTGCTTCAGGTAATTGATAATGGCGTTTATCTCCCCATCCGACAGCGTTTCGCCGAAGTTCTGCGGCATCACGCCGGACGGGCACGGTCCGGTTGGACAGGCCGGGGCGATGACCGCATTCGGGTTGAGAATCGATTCCCGGATGTAATCTTCGCCTTTTTCGGCGTAAACGTTGGTCAGTTCCGGGCCAATCTGGCCGCCCTCACCACTAACGGTATGACAGCTGGCGCAGGTGGTGGTAAAGAGCAGTTCGCCCTGGGCCGCGGCATTGGCCTGCTGGGCCGCGGTGGCCTGTGCCCACAGGTCGAAGCTGTCCCGGTCCAGCACCACCACCTCGATGGGCATCTGGGCGTGTCCCAGACCGCAGTACTCCGCACACTGGCCGCGGTACGTTCCCAACCGTTCGGCTCTCAACCAGGTAGTGGTCAGGTAGCCGGGAACGGCATCCGTTTTTCCGTTCAACTGCGGCACCCAGAAGCTGTGGATAACGTCGGCCGAGGTCAGCTCGACCTTCACATCCGTGTCTATCGGGATGCGCAGTTCATTGGTCAGCTTGATGTTGTACTCCGGGTACTGGACTTCCCACAGCCACTGTTTGCCGGTTACCCGGACTGTCATATCGGTGGGACGTTCCGGGTTGATGTCCTGCAGGGTCTGGAACGTCAGGGCCAGGATGACCAGCAGAATGCCCACCGGGATGACCGTCCAGATGGTTTCCAGCACGGCACTGCCGTGAAAGCTCTGGTCCGGCTCCGGTTCGTCTGCCGACCGGCGGCGGAAGCGCACCAGCGAGTAAATCAGCAGACCGGAGACGATGATGAACACCGCCGCGGCAATCCACAGGATGAGGTTGTGCAGATTGGCTATCGACCGGCCTGCCGGCGAGACCGGGTTAAGCGGTGATGGCGGCGCGGCCAGGGCAGTCAGCGGCAGAAGCAACAGCGACAGCCCGGCCAGCCCGGCGCCGGTCAGCAAGTTGCGCCGGCGCGGAAGTGCAGTAAGAATGTGATGCAGCATACAAGATACCCCCCAATGAGGAAAGTTTGAATCCGGAACTCCCCGCGGCAGGTACACCGCGAGGTAGCTGGACAGTAAAAAGCATATTATAATGAAAGAACGTTGGATGGAACAGCATCGGCGTTAGGCCATATCAGCATCGGACAGGCTTGATTTTATTCAAAGGTGAAACTCTGTCAAACAGCGGGGACCAAATTTCACAGCGTGGGATATTGTAGCCGCCCGGCTGTGACCTGTCAACCGGTTTGGCTGAAACGATGATAACAGTTTCTTATAGATGACGCGGTTTGTATTCGGAAGGCAGAAAGCGGAGGGCGGAAGGATGAAAAGCGGGACGGTCATCTATGAATTTGTCACGGATAAATGAACGAATTTACGAACCAGACGATGTGGCAAACACCATTCGTACATTCGTAATTTCGCAGTTTCGTACATTTATGCTGTATTCGCGGACGGCCCAAATGCAGAATCCGTCAAAATTCTGAAACGTATCCTCTTTTGAAGTTGTCCGCTAATCGGCAGAAGATTATAATGTTCAGGAGTGCTTGAAGAAATCCCCGGTCCGGAGGACCCAACCGATGCGGCTATCGTTTCAGTATTTTCTGTGCTTTTTCTTGCTGTCTTTGACCCTCCTCACCGCCTGCGGACGGATTCAGCCCGCCCCGGCAGACACTACCGGTGTGCAGATTGAACTGGCGGTTGACCCTGCCTCGCCCGCAGTGGGGCCGGCCCGTCTGCTGGTCACGCTGACCGGCCCGGACGGACAGCCCATCGACGGGGCGACGGTTGAGGTGGAGGGCAATATGACCCACGCCGGAATGACGCCGGTCTTTGCCCAGACCACCGCAAGCGAGCAGGGACGCTACACCGTCCCCTTTGAATGGACAATGGCCGGCGACTGGATTGTTACCGTGCGTGTCACCCTGCCCGGCGGAGAGCAGGTCCGCCGGGAGTTTCCGGTCCGGGTGGGGGGCTGATGGCCGCTCGACCTGCCTTTGCCCGCCACGACCTGCTGACCTGGCCGCTTGTTGGCCCGTTTCTGCGCTGGCGGTTTTCGCGGCGGTTTCTGCAAGCGGTTCTGCTGGCGGTCTCCGCCCTCATCCTGTTCGACGGCTTCCTGGGTCCCCAGCAGTCCCCCAAGAACCTGGCTACGGTGACGGTCTGGATTCACTACCGCGGGCTGGTGGTGCTGGCGCTGTTGCTGGTCGGCAACCTGTTCTGTATGGCCTGCCCCTTTATGTTACCGCGGGAGGCGGCCCGCTGGCTGGGCCGCAGACTGGGCCTTCAGCGGAATGTTCCCCGTCCACTGCGCAGTAAGTGGCCGGCAGTCATCCTGCTGGCCCTGTTCTTCTACCTGTTCGAGCTGTACGACCTGTGGGCCAGTCCCTGGCTGACCGCCTGGGTGATTGCGACTTATTTTCTGACCGCGCTGGTCATCGACCTGTTTTTCCGCGGCGCGGCCTTCTGCAAGTACGTCTGCCCGCTGGGACAGTTCAACTTTATGGCCGCGCTGGCCTCGCCGGGCGAAATCCGGGTGCGGGAGGCGGCGGTCTGCACGACCTGCCGCACCAAAGACTGCATCGCCGGCAACCGGCAGACCGGCCAGCGAGGGTGCGAACTGTGGCTGTTTCAGCCGGGCAAAGTGGGCAATATGGACTGCACCTTCTGCCTGGACTGCGTCTATGCCTGCCCGCACGACAACATCGGCTTGCTGGCCCGCCTGCCCACGCAGGAGCTGTGGTCCGACCCGCGGCGCGCCGGCATCGGGCGGCTGGGCCGGCGGCTGGATGTGACGGCCCTGCTGGTGGTGCTGATTTTTGGGGCCTATCTCAACGCCTTCGGGATGATTAAGCCGGTTTACGCCCTGGAGCAGTGGCTGGCGGCCCGCCTCCACACCACAGCGGAAGCGCCGGTTCTGCTGTTGATTTTCGGGGTGGGGCTGGGGGTAGTACCGCCCTTGCTGTTAGCCACTGCCGGCTGGCTCAGCCGGCTGGCATCCGGACGGCGGGAATCGGTCCGGGAGACGGCCCAATACTTCATCCTGTCGCTGGTGCCGCTGGGCTTTGGGATGTGGCTGGCCCACTACGCCTTCCACTTTCTCACCGGCGCGCTGACCCTCATCCCGGTGACCCAATCCTTCCTGAACGACATCGGCCTGCCGGCGGGCGAACCGCTGTGGCAGTTGGGGCCAATCGTCCCCGCGGACTGGCTGTTTCCTTTGCAGGCTTTCTTCCTTTACCTGGGCACATTCGGCTCGCTGGTGGCGGCGTTTCAACTGGCGGTCAGCCGCTACCGGACGCGACAGGTCGCCCTGCGAGCTTTTCTGCCGTGGGCGGCATTGACCCTGGTGATGCTGGTCGCGGCCCTGTGGATTATGTTCCAGCCGATGGAGATGCGGGGGACGATTTTCCTGGGATTGTAAAGGGGAGATTAGAGATTGGAGATTGGAGATGAAATTCAGCCGCTTACTGCTGGTCGCCATTATTTTTATTTTCTTGACCTGCGTTCTGCCGGTCTATGCCGTTGGCCCCGGAACCGGGGGCAGTAAAGTGCGGGTGAACGATGAAAAAATTGGCCCGTACATCCTGCTGGTAGCGACCTCACCCCTGCCGGTGCGGGTGGGGCAGATGAGCGTGTGGGTGCGCGTCACCGACGCGGCCACCGGACAGCTTCGGCGGGACGCGGTGGTCACGGTGCAAATGACCCCGCGTGGGGGCGGGCAGACGCTTACCGGGCAGGCGACGCATAAAAACGCCGGCAATGATTATGACTACGTGGCCCATTTCGACGTGGCCCAGGCCGGTCAGTGGGATATTACGGTTACCGTAGAGGACGCGCCGGGCACGGTGGAAACCCGTTTTGTGGAAACCGTCAGCCGCGGGTCCAATATGACCACTCTGCTGGCCCTGGCTGTACCGTTTGTGGTGCTGATTATCGTGGTGGGCATGTACCTGTGGCGGAAAACAAATTGACCGCCCGGATTA
>RFJV01000360.1 GCA_003694775.1 Chloroflexota bacterium
GAGGTAACATAACAGGTTAAGGGGAGTTGGTGAATTTTTTGTAAAGGGCAATGAGGGCGGTGCAGTCTTCGTCCAGGGAGCGGATGAGGTGGCTTTGGGCGGCCAGCCGGGGGAGCAGGTCCGGTGAGGTCAGACAGCGGGCCAGCCGGGCCTGGAGGTCGCCGGTATTGGAGCAGGCAAAAATCAGGCCGTTTCTTTCGTGTTCAATCAGGTCGCGGATACCGCCGGCATCGCTGGCAATGACCGGGATGCCGTGGGCCTGGGCTTCCAGAATGGTGATGGGACTGTTTTCCGGCCACAGCGAGGGTACAACCAGACAGTCCAGTTGCCGGTAAACCTGACTGATGGCCGCGTTGTCAATCCGTCCGGCAAATTTTACCTGGGGCAGGTCGCGAGCCTGTCCCTGCAGAGCCTGCCAGTAACCCTCACTGCGGTGGTCGGCCTCGCCGTACAGGGTTAGACGGGCATTTTGGCGGAGCGATTCCGGCAGGCCAGCAAAGGCTTCCAGCAAGAGATGCACGCCCTTGATATAGGTCATCCGGCCCAGGTAGCCAAAGCGCACTACCGGGGCCGGTTCTTTTTTAAAATCCGGCGGCGGGGGCAGGATGCCGTAAGGGGCGACGGTGATTTTTTGGGCCGGGAAGCCGTTCAGGACCAGCATGTCGCGCATGTAGGTGCAGGGGGCGATGATATGGCTGATTTTATCGCGCCAGGCCGGCAGGTAAGCAAAGCGATGGGCAATGCTGGCCGCGGCCTGCAGAAAGTCGGCATGCTTGCCGGTGATTGTCTGGGCCAGGTGTAAGACGGGCTGGCGGAGGGGCGGCGGGGTTAACTGCCAGACGCTGGTGATGGTTCTTTCCAGCCGGGTGTGCGGCCCCATACAGACGGTGCAGGCTTCCGGGGACTCTTTGATGGCGCAGATGGTATTATCCGGCCTGACGTATGTCCCCCGGCGGCAGGTCAGTACATAATCGGTGGCGGTGTAGACCAGGGGCAGGCCCAGGTTGTGGGCGGCTTCGATGGCCCCCCCCATCAGCAGGGAGAGACTGGTGGCGTGTACAAGGTCGGGCCGCAGGCCGGCCAGGGCGGCCTGGATGGCGGCGGTGAAGGCGGGGTCGGCGTAGGCGGCACGGGAGGTGACCGGGAAGCGGAGGAAGTCGTACACCAGCCGGGTGACGGGGATGCCTTCCACCACGTCATCGGCGCGGGTGATGCGCCGGTCCGACCTGGAAACCGGCTCGCCGGTGAGGATGTGGACCTGGTGGCCGCGTTTCTGTAAGGCCTGGGCCAGGCGCAGGGTATAGGTTTCTACCCCGCCAAAGTAGCGCGGCAGGAAGCGGTGAGTGAGGAGGGTGAGGTTCATAGGACAAATCTTTTAAGGTTCTTGTGTACTTTGGTTGATATTAGATGTTTCAGAGCTTGCCCGGTAGCCTTAAGAAGTAAAAAGCCAGAGGTGTTTATCTCTCCGGCAAAATTTAAATAAGCCTGGGATGCTTCATAATGACGGTGCCTGAGGTGATACAAGGCTCGAATTATAGAGTCTGTCTGGTATTGTTGGTTCAGTTGAGATAAAAGGGGGGCGGCATTGGGGATTTTGTCGGGGTGTTCTGTCAAAACCGTTTGTCTGGCCAGATAAATTTGTCTCCACTGGTCAATATCCGAAAAGTTACGGGTTTCATTACTAGAATGCCAGCGGTATTTGATAAGTGGTTTGTCAACATAAGCCACGTCGTAGAATAAAGCAATATGAAGCCACATTGCCAGGTCGGCAGTAAAGGGAAAGCGGGCGTCGAACCGTCCGGACCGGAAAAAACATTCCCGCCAGGCCACTACAGAAGAACAGGGGATGAAATTGTTCCCGGTGATTAGTTCCTGAAGAAGTTGCTGTCCCTCGATGGTAGTCGTTCCTGTAAAAGGTGGAGAATAAAACCAGTGTTCGGCGATTGGCTGACTTTGAGAGTCTATGAGTACAGCATCTGAAAAGACCATTCCAACGTTAGAATAGTTTTGCAGGATGGTGATTTTCTGCCGCAGATTATCCGGCAGCATTACATCGTCCTGATGGAACAGGCAGATGTATTCACCCTGGGCCAATTCCAGACAGCGATTCCAGTTGCCCACCAGCCCCAACCGGGTGGGGTTTTGGTGGAATGTGATACGGCGGTCGTGAAAAGAACGAATAACAGCGGGGGTGTCATCGGTGGAATGGTCGTCTACAATCAGCAGGTCAAAATCGGTCCAGGTTTGAGCCAGGATGCTTTGGATGGCTTCGGCCAGAAACGGAGCGCCGTTATAGGTTGGCAGGCAGACGGTGAGTAGAGGCATTATTAACGGAGAATAACAGGCAAATAAACTTTTTGGTCCAATAAGATAATATTAACGGTAACGGTGAAGGGGGTGCCATTGACCAGGAGCGTATGCGTGCCCCCAGAATCTGAAACCATTGTAAGGCCCGCATTTCCAGAGACCGGATTGCCATCGAGTGTGGCCGATCCACCGCTCCAGGCATAGCCCAGGTAATAGTCGTAGGTAGCCATTGCAGAGAGAGAAGCTATTTGCAGGAAGGAGGGGGGCACCGCCAGAAGTGTACCAACAACAGGTGGCTGGCTCAATTCGGTGTTATCATTCTGGACTTTAGTTGTATTGATACCGTTATTACGTATAAC
>RFJV01000361.1 GCA_003694775.1 Chloroflexota bacterium
GTCCGGGAATGAGGAGCTTTGGGGATTGGGGCTGGAGATTGGAGATTAGGAATTGATAAACTCTAAACTCCCCAACTCCCCAACTCTCCAACTAACAAACTCCCTAACTCCCCAACTAACAAACTCATCCCCCCAGAACTTCCGGTATTCGCGTGGTCAGTATACTGCGGACCTGGTGAAATTCCTCCACCAGGGTAGAATAAAGCGCTTGAATCTCCTCAAGCTGGTCCTCCTGGGCCGCGGTCTCCATTTTCAGGCAAAGCGCCGATAACCGCCTGGCCCCTAACTGTCCACTGCTGGATTTGAGATTATGGGCCAAACGTTCAATTTCCCGGAAATTGTGCGTTTTTATTTCCTCCCCCATTGCTTTGAGCACCTGGGCTGAATCTCGCAAATAAGTATTAGACAAATCCAGCAGAAGCTCCTGTCCGGCAGGGCCAACAATTTCCTGCAGTTCCCGAAGCGGGCCAAAGTCCAACGTGGGTTCCGATGCTACCTCAGCAGGGAATGGGGATGTTGGCGTGCGGCTATCTTTTCCGGTTACCAGGTAAGATGCCGGCACGTCAGCCGTAGATAAAGGCTGTACCCGGCGAAGCACCGACATCAGCTCGTCAAACCGGACCGGCTTGGAGATGTAATCATTCATCCCCGCGGCCAGGCAAGCTTCCCGGTCGCCGGGCAGGGCCATTGCGGTCATGGCCACAATATAGGGTTGGCGGTCCAGGGGCCACTGCTGGCGGATAATGCGGGTGGTTTCCAGACCGTCCATCTCCGCCATCTGCACATCCATCAGAATAACATCATAGGGCTGGCGCATCAACGCATCCAGCACCTCCAGACCATTCCCAACCGCGTCGGCCCGGTAGCCAAACCGCTCCAGCACTTTGAGCAGGACTTTTTGATTGACGGTATTGTCCTCGGCTACCAGAATACGCAGGGGATGCTTCTGCCCAAGCTGGCTGTCGAAGATTGAGTGCCCGTTGGTCCGGGATTCGTCCACCGCTTCAAGCTGGCCGGTTAAAGCCTTCACCAGATAGGCCGGCTTGATGGGCCGGGTCAGCACAGCCGCAGGCTCCAGGCCCGGCGGCAGAGCGGCTCGCTGGCCCACCGAGATAAGCGGAATGATAGCCGGCCGGTCGGCCTGGGCTGAATGGTTGGCCAACTGCCGGAGCAGGTCTTCATCCATATCCGGCAACTGCATATCCACCAGCACCCAATGCGGGCGGTTGGCCTGAGCAATTCCCTCCTGCAAGGAGGCCGCGGTCCGCGGTTTCAGGCCCAGCCGTTCCGTATAACGGTGCAGAAGCTGACGCGTGGTCTGGTTGTCGTCGATAATCAGCACCTCCCGGCCCCGCAGGGTATCGGACAGCGGCTGGTTCAGGGGGTGCGGTTTCTGATGGTCGCTAACATCCACCACAACAGAAAAATGGAAGATAGAGCCGCGTTCCGGCTGGCTTTCCACCCACATATCACCGCCCATCAGCCGGCACAAATGCTTGCTGATAGCCAGGCCCAGGCCGGTCCCTCCGTAGCGGCGAGTCGTCGAGGCGTCAACCTGGCGAAACGGCTCAAAAAGTGTTTTCAGCTTATCCGGGGGAATGCCAATACCGGTATCTCTGACGGCAAATCGCAGGTCAACCCGGTTCTGTCCATCGGAGCTGATGGTCTTTCCTTCTACTGAAAGAACAATTTCTCCCTGCTGGGTAAACTTGACGGCATTGCTGAGCAGGTTCAGGATAATCTGCCGCAGGCGCGAGGCATCCCCCACAAACGTAGTGGGCAGGTCATCGGCCATCAAGTAGGCCAGGTCCAGTCCTTTCTGCCCGGCTGAAGCGGCTATCATATCAAAGGCTTCTTCGATGACATCCGGCAGATAGAACGGCAGGTTTTCCAGCTCCAGCTTTTGAGCCTCGATTTTGGAGAAGTCCAGAATGTCGTTAATGATGGTCAGCAGGATGTCGGCGCTGGTGCGGATGGTTTCCACAAAATCCTGCTGTTCCGCGTTGAGGGGGGTATCCAACAGCAGGCCGGTCATGCCGATGACCGCGTTTAGGGGGGTGCGCAGTTCGTGGCTCATGTTTGCCAGGAACTGGCTCTTGGCCTGGTTGGCGACCATTGCTTCCTGGTGAGCCTGGGCCAGGGCACGGTTCATCTGGTGACGCGCCAGCGCGCCGCCGATGCTGGCCGCCAGCGTGTTCAGGATGGCTTCCTGCTCCACCGGCCACGGCTGGTCACTGCGCCGGTTTTCCAGGCATAAAAAGCCCCAAAATTGCTTTTCGACCATCACCGGCAGGGCCAGCACCGCGCCAACCTGCCGGTTTTGCCAAAATTTCTGTTCTGCCGCCGGTAATCGGCTTACCGCGGTATTGACAACCACCCCCTCAGACAGGGCGTCATACCAGCCGGCTAACCCCAGGTCCGACCAGGACAGGTTCTGCCGCTCGTCCGCTCCGGCGACAGCGGTTCCGGTTTCCTTCTGCCACTCAAACTGAAGGCTGAAAACCTCTTTTCCGGAGTCGGGATGAA
This sequence comes from Chloroflexota bacterium, assembly GCA_003694775.1. Classification (GTDB taxonomy): domain Bacteria; phylum Chloroflexota; class Anaerolineae; order 4572-78; family J111; genus J111. The sequence continues at coordinate 2,527 of RFJV01000361.1, forward strand.
CGTGATTGCGGTACAAACTCACCCGGTCCACGGCCAGCGCGGTTCCCAGAACCGACAGCGTATTTTTAACCGCCGCGGTAAAGTCGCTCTCGGTGAGCAGGTAGCTGGCGGCCTGGGCCACACTTTGCAGTAAGCGGCTTTGCTGGAGGAGCCGGCGTTCCGCGGTTTTCAGGCGAATCTGGGTTTCCGCGCGGGCCACAAATTCTGCCGCCTCAAACGGTTTGACGATGTAATCGGCCGCGCCGGAGGAAAAGGCTTTCACCTTTTCCGATACGTCATCCATGGCGCTGAGCATGATTACTCTGATTTTATCGGTGAGGGGGGAACTTTTCACCGCTTTGAGGAGGTCGAACCCGTTGGTTTCGCCGGGTAAAACAATATCCAGCAGAAGCAGGTCAAAATCCGGCTCCTGCTTCAAGCGGGCCAGGGCTTCATCGCCGGTTGAGGCGGTGACGATGGTAAAATTGTAACGTTCAAGCAGTCGCCGGACGATGCTCCGAATAGCGGGGTCATCGTCTACAACAAGAACTTTGGGCGTGTGGCTCATTGCCATTCCTAAAAACTGATACGGATAGGTCGCCGGGCAAAGATGTCGTACGGACTGCCGGTCTGGACTGAGGCGGCAGATTCAGGCCAGATACCGGGAATTTTCTGCCCGCACTGCGGACATTTTCCTTCGTCGGTCAGGTGGTAGCCTGAAATTACGTAGCCAAACCGCTCGATGAGCAGGGTCTGGCAGTGCGGGCAGTAGGTATTTTCCCAGGTTCCCACTTCGCCGGGACGGTTGCCGGCATAAACAAAATGGAGACCGGCTTTTGCGCCGATTTCCGCGGCCCGGATGAGGGTGGCGACGGTGGTATTGTCCGGCTCGGTCATCCGGTAATCTTTGTGAAAGGCGGTGACATGCCAGGGAATATCCGGCGACACGCCGGCCAGGAACCGGGCCGCTTCCCACAGTTCCTCGTTGGAGTCGTTAAAGCCCGGAATCACCAGCGTCACCACCTCTACCCAGAAACCGCGGCGGTGCAGTTCTTCAATTGTCCACAGGACATGCTTTAGCTGGCCCCCCAGGCGGCGGTAATTTTCCTGCCGCATCGACTTCAGGTCGACCTTGTAGCAGTCGGTCAGGGGGCGCAGGTAATCCAGCACTTCCGGCGTGGCGTTGCCGTTGGACACGAATCCGGTCACCAGACCGGCCTTTTTGGCCTCCCGGAAAACCGCCGCGGCCCACTCCGCAGTAATGAGCGGCTCGTTGTAACTGCTGACCACCAACCGCGCGCCCGTTCGCCGGGCCGCCTGCACCAGCCCCTCCGGCGTGCAGGCCGAGGGCATCACTCCCGCGGCCTCATCGCGCAGGGCCTGGCTGGTCACCCAGTTCTGGCAGTACGGGCAGTGAAAATCGCATCCCAGCATGCCAAAGGTCAGGGCGTTACTGCCGGGCAGGACGTGGAAGAACGGCTTCTTCTCCACCGGGTCGCTCTGAACGCCGGCGGCATAGCCAAACGGAACCTTCAGCCGTCCGTCCTGGTTGAACCGCACCTGGCAGATGCCGCGCAGACCGGGCTTAATCAAACAGCGATGCCCGCAAGCCACACAGCGAACCTTGCCATCTTCCAGGGGAAGGTACAGTTCGCCTTCTACGGTGGCCGCGTCCAGCGCGTCCTGCAGGGTTTCTTTTTTGCCGGTCCCAAACAGTCCCATCATACACCCCCTTCTGCTGGTATTTTACCTCACGCAGAAAGGGGTGTCAATGAACAATTTGGCCCAGAAAACTACACTTCCAGCGACCCGCCGGGCGGCAGAACATGCACTTTGGCCGATGTTTCTGCCTCTACCCGTTTGGCCCAGGCCCCGGCGTCCTGCTCAATCAGCGGCCAGGTGTTGTAATGGCAGGGAACCACCAGCCGGGGTTGGACAAACTGTACTGCCTTGAGCGCGTCGTCCGGCCCCATGGTAAAGTTATCGCCAATGGGCACGACAAACAGGTCTACCCCCTCCTGCCCGTAGAGCTTCATTTCGGTAAAGAGGGCGGTATCGCAGGCCAGGTAGATATTTTTCCCTTCAGCACTAATCAGAAAACCGGCGGGATTGCCGCCGTAACTGCCGTCGGGCAGACCGGAGCCGTGGTGGGCAATGGTCAGCTTGACCCGCCCAAAATCGTAGTTGAATCCCCCGCCGATGTGTTGGGGATGGGTCTGGCTTTCCGGTACGCCCTGCTTCTGAAGCCAGCCGACAATTTCAAAGTTGGCAATCACCGTTGCCCCGGTCCGTTTGGCAATAGACACCGCGTCCTCGATATGGTCAAAATGGCCGTGAGAGACCAGCACATAATCGGCCTCCACGCTGTCTGCGGCCA
>RFJV01000362.1 GCA_003694775.1 Chloroflexota bacterium
CCGGGGCTACCATCTCCCTGGCGGGGACAGGTCGTGTATTCGTGTATTCGTGAAAAATTCGTGGATGGCTCCACTTACCAAAAAAATGAAACGCACCCATTAACCTGGAGGCCAAGATGGATAGAACTGTCCCTAATCCCGGCAACGAGGAAATTGACCTGTACATTCGCACCTATTACTCCCTCCTGCGGTCGAGTGGGGAGATTGAAGTCCGGTCGCTGGAAGAGACCCATTCCGGCATGAACGCCAGCCTGCACCAACTGGCCAGCAGTCCGGAGCTTGATATGGCCGCGTTTGTGTACTGCGCCATGCGCCTGCCGCCCTGCATTGCCGACGTGCGGCTGGTTCTGCTGGGGCAGTCGGCGGAGGTGTTCAGCCGGGGCGGCTACCCGCGGGTAGAGCAGTGGCCTCTCTCCAAAGCGCCGGCCCGGCGGCGAAAAACATTTTTCGACGGGCAGGAAACTCTGGCCGTGTTCATCAACAGCATTTCCGATATCGACGACCTGATTCCGATGCTGACCACCTACCAGATTGAATGGAACAAGATGCATTTCAAACTGCACCACGCCGGGTTCGACCCCCAAAAAGCTCCCACCGAGGCCGACTGCCAGGCCGCGCTGGGGCTGGACAATGAGGATTTTGCCCGCCTGCGGCAGGTGTGGGGAGGACGGCTGGTCGACACGCTACAGCAGGTCGCCAGACGGCAAAAACGGTTCGCCCTGCGCCTGCTGGCCGGCTCGCTGACCGATTACCGGCGGGCTACCCAGGGCTGGTGGCGAAGCGTGGTGGAGCAGTGTCCCGTGCCAGACCTGGCCCATCGACCGGTCTACTTCATTTCCTCCAATATGCACGTCCTGCCCAATCTCCTGTCTGGCTACGCCCAGCGGATTCGGAATGAAATCGAGGCTTTCCTCAAGCAGGAAAACCCCGAAGGGCTGGTGAACGAGTACGACCGTCTGCGGGCGGAGCCATTGCCGGGAGCGATGGAAAATCTGCTGTACTACGTCATGAGGAAGTACCTGCACACCGCGGCCGGTCGCCGCCATTACGACCTGCGGCTGGCACACGAAATCAATCTGGGCATTCACAATGTCCGCCGTCCGCTGAACCTGGATGTAGGGGTGCAGGTGATTGAGCTGTCGAAGCTGGCGCCGGCTTATTTTGACTCCCGGTTGCAGTTGTCCGGAGTCAACTGGGGCCGGCTGAGCCGCAGTCAGGCATTGATTGTCAACGTGGACTATCCGCTGGGAATGGCGGCCTACCAGGTGCTGACCCAGATTTCGGCCAACGTGGGAGAACTGCGGGGCGTGTACATTATGGGCAAAGCCGCCACCCTGAACGGGCGGGTCGGCGATGTGATGGTGCCCAATGTAGTGTTCGACGCCCATTCTTCCAACACCTACCTGTTCCGGAACTGCTTCTGCGCCGGCGATGTGGCCCCTTACCTGAACTACGGCACGGTGTTCGACAACCAGAAAGCGGTAACGGTTCGGGGAACGTTTTTGCAGAACAAGGATTTTATGCACGTTTTCTACGAGGAAGGCTACACCGACATTGAGATGGAAGCAGGACCGTATCTCAGCGCCGTATATGAAAATGTTTACCCCAAACGATACCCGGTCAATGAGATTGTCAACCTGTTTTTGAACCTGAATTACGATGTAGGCATTCTGCATTACGCCTCGGACACGCCGTACAGCCGGCGGCAGTCACTGCTGTCCAAGAGTATGCTCTATTTTGGCATGGACTCCTCTTATGCCGCGGCTACGGCCATTCTGCGGCGGATTCTGGCGCAGGAGACAGGAAGGGGTTGAATTTTTCACAAAAACGTGTTATTATGTAAAGTATAGCTAACCGGCAACGATATTTAACAATTCGTTCCTGACGACGATATTCTTCCTCAAACAAAGAATATCGTCGTTTTTTTGGGGTCTGTCCAGAATTCCTAAAATTCTGGACGCGCCCTTTTTTTGCAGGAAGGATGGGATAAAGGGATGAATATATCGCAAGCAGAAATGCGGCGGATGGCGAGGCCTCCTATCTGGGGACCGGGCTGGTGGGCGGCAACAGGACTGCTGGTTGCGGGTATTCTCAGTGCCGTCATCTGGACGCTACCGGCGTTTATTATTTTCCTCGTTGGACTGCTTTTTTCCCTGCGCTTCCGCCGGGAAGACGGCAGAGGCGGCTGGGTACTGCTGTTTGTGAACGCCCTGCTGTTCATTGCCCTATCCTCCGGGCTGTACCTGGCTTTATCCCGGCTGTATTGGCTGTTGCCAGCCAATCCCTGGGAAACCAACACCCCGGAACAGCTGTGGCTTATAACCCTCCTGGCGGGCCTGCTTCTTTCGATTGTGCTGGTTTGGAGCGGCTTCGCCCTGATGGTGCTGGGGCAAAGCTGGATTATCCGGCGGCAGGAACCGGTGAACACCGTACCGCTCCGCCAGCTGTTTCCCTGGCTGGCCCGCCATATCCTGCAAGGCCAGGGCTGGCAGGTCATAGTTAACGAAAGAGGGGAGCTAATCGGCAGGGAGAACGACCTGCAGAGGCTGGCCGAATGGGGCGGTCCGGGATTGCTGACAGTCTATGCCGGCAATGTGGTGGTGCTACAGCGTCACGGCAGAATTGAAAGGGCCGTAGGGATGGGTCTGCACCTGCTCGAACGGGCCGAAACCATAAGGGTGATTTTTCCCCTGGGCAACCGCGGCATGTCTCTGCGGGTGGAGCATGTCCTGACCCGCGACCGGATTCCCCTGACGGTCGAGCTGTTCTACCTGGTGCGCCTGCAGAGAGTCCCCGAAACCGACAATGTCGCCGCTGACACCGCGACCAGCATTCAACAGCTAACCAACAACATGACTGCCCCCATCGGCGATGACAGGCTCACGTGCTACGAGGGAATTGTCCTGCAAGCCGCCCGCGAAGCGGCGGGCGGGCTGGCAGAATCTCTGCGGAATGCCAGCCAAAGCATCCTCAGAGACATTTTTATGACCATAAAACTGGAAAAGCTGTTTGCCCTGCCGGAAGAGGACACGGAGGAACAGAATAACTGGGATGTGCAACTGAACAGCCGGAAGCTGAACGCCATCGAACAGGAGCTGAGAAACCGTCTGACCCCCATCGCCCGCAACAACGGATTAACGCTGGTGCTGGTAGACATCAGCACCATCCACTTTCCCGA
>RFJV01000363.1 GCA_003694775.1 Chloroflexota bacterium
GGCTGGCTCATGTAGGAGAAGAAGGCGTAGGCCGCATCCTTCACCTTGGGGTCGGCCGCGGCGTTGATGCCGCCGGACCAGCCGCCGTAAGCGGCAAACGGGGCATGGTTCACCCCGTCAACGGCGTAGGGGCAGGTGGTATCATCACAAGGAACCAACTTGCCGGTTTCCCAATCCAGCACCTCGGTACTGCCGGGCAGAATCATGGCCCCGGTCTTGTCGGCGACCACAGAGGTTTCGGGGTCAATCGCCAGCGTGCCGATGTCGCCCCAGTCCAGCGAGAGGGCACAGCGCCCGGAGGTGAACAGGCCGCGGGTGTCGCCAACGTCCAGGTTCAGTTCATCGGGCGGGCCGTAGTTGGTGGTTTCGCTGTAGATTTCCAGGGCACGGGCAAAGGCTTCGTTGTTGGTGAGGGGGGTCATATCCTTGGTGTTGAAGAACACACCCTGCGAAGTCCCCTGGCTCTGGATAAAGGCGGAGGCGATGGTGTAGATGAACCAGTAGGCCTGCGCGCCGCGCTTCTTGGAGATGCAGGAGCCGTAGTCGGGGTCACCGTCGCCGTTCAGGTCCTTGCCGTGGAAGGTGGCGGCGATTTTCAGGTAGTCATCCCAGGTTTTGGGCGGTTCCAGTCCTTCCTGCTCCAGCAGGTCGGTGCGGTAGTAGCCAATGTGGAAGTCGCCGTCCAGGGGGATGGTGTAGATGCGTCCGGCGTAGGTGGCGCTGAAGTCGCGGAAGAAGGGAGCGATGTCGTCCCACTGGATGTCGGGGTCATTGGCAACCCGGTCGGTCAGGTCTTCCAGGTAGCCGGGCACAATGTAGTCGACCATCCACTGCGGGGCAAAGACAAAGGCGTCGAAGCTGTTGGTGCCGGTCGCCATATCGGTGAGGATTTTCTGGTACAGCTCGTTGAAGGGCACGGTGGAGACGTTAATCTTGGCTCCGGTCAGCTCGGTGAAGTCCGGGCCGCGGCGCTGGAGCGGCTCGGCAATCTGGGGGCCGGTGAAGGTGAGGATGTTCACTTCCACCCCTTCGAACGGCTTGGCCGGCGCTTCCGGCGCCACTTCCACCGTCTTGACCACCTCGACCTCGACGGTTTCTACGACTTTAACTTCTTTTTCCACCTCTACGGTCTTGACGACCTCTTTTTCTACCTCAACCGTTTTGACCACTTCCACGGTTTGAGGGGTCGCCGCGCCGCATTGGGCGGCAATGACGGCCAGCACGGCCATCACAACCAACACCAGCGTTAATTTTTTGTACATCTTCTATACCTCCTTTGGTAGACGATACAACGCTGATTCAATGAGGATTGCCACAAATAGGTACTGCCAGACTTCTCTCCGTTTGTCCCGACTCTTCACCTCCTTTACCCCGGTAATATTTGATGTTTTCTCCAGAGAGACGAGACGGTCCGAATGAGTCATCCTTCAACCGTCCGCCGGTGGAGAAGCTATTCCTTCTCATCAGCCGGTGCAGGCGTGGCAGTAGCGGTATGAGCCGGAGGACAGCAGGACTGGCGGATGATGAATTCGGTGGGGAGGGGCGGAGGCGGGTCAACCGGCTGATGATGGATTAACTGCATCAACAACTGGGCGGCGGCCTGTCCCAGGCGGTAGGTGGGCTGGCGGACAACGGTCAAGGGGGGGGAGAAGAGGGGCGCCCAGTCGTGGTCGTCAAAACTGATAACCGAGATGTCGTCCGGACAGCGCAAACCACGCTCCTTCAGGGCGTGCAGAGTGCCCAGCGTCATCTGGTTGTTGGTGACAAAAATGGCCGTAGGCCGGTCGGACAGGTCCAGCAGTTCCTGCAGGGCATAGAAGGCCGCCGGGGTCATCTGGTTGTTGGTCAGAAAGTTGGGGGGGGAGCTGTTCAGGTGGATGGGCCGGTTGCTGTAGAAAAGCGGGTTAGCCTTGACCACCAACCCCTCGTCCAGAGGGATGCCGGCCTCCTGCAAGGCGCGGCGGTAGCCGTTGTAGCGGGCCACCTGGGTGGAGATGGTTTCTAACCCCATCAGCACGGCGATACGGCGGTGGCCCAGCTCGACCAGGTACTTGACGGCCCGGTAGGCCCCGTCTTCATTGTCCACACACACCAGCGGCGCGTCAATACCGGGTGTTTCCCGGTCCAGCAGAACAATCGGCAGTTCGGCCTGGGCCATGCGCAGGAGCCGCTCCGACCGGATACCGGTGGGGGCAATAATCAGGCCGTCAATCTGGCGGGCGGAAAGGAGCCGCAGGTATTCGTCTTCGCGGGCAGGGTCCTCGTCGGTGTTGCAGAAGATGGTGTGGTAGCCGTGCTGGATGATTTCGTCTTCCACGCCGCGGGCTACGGCGGTAAAAAACGGGTTGGCGATGTCGGAAATAACCAGGCCCACGGTGCGGGTGGAGTTGGTAGCCAGACCGCGGGCAATGGCGCTGGGCTGGTAGTTCAGCTCTTCGATGGCCTGCAGAACTTTCTGCCGGGTTTCTTCGCTCACGTAGCGCGTGTTGTTGATAACATGCGAAACGGTCGCTGTGGAAACGCCGGCCCGTTCGGCCACATCTTTAATCCGCACTCTCGCCATGAGGTTTGTACACCGCTGTAGAAGGGGTCAGAAACAGGAGGAGAAAGATTGCCCCGGTAATTAACCGCTTACGCAACCGCTTACGTAAGCGGTTAACTGAAGGATAACCCAAAAAGCTGTGCCTGTCAAGCGAATTTTGCCCCCAGAACCTTAAATTTTTTTATTTTTCCCGTTTTGAGCCGGATTGTGATTTGACAGACTCGCCCTGCCTGCCGTATAATACTTTCGATTTCTTACGAAATTCCTGTTTTTACAGAATTTTCACAACATAAAGAGGTGCGCATGGGCAAAGGACACCGCCTGGCCGAACGCCGGCAAAACATTCTGCAGGCCCTGAACCAGGCCGGACAGATGACCGTTGCGGAACTCAGTGCCCGTTTCGGCGTGTCTGAGGTGACCATCCGGCAGGATTTGCAGGCCCTCAGCGAACAGGGTCTCCTCCTCCGCACCCGCGGCGGGGCCCTCTCTATCGACGTTCTGCCCGAATACTCCTTTGATGTCCGCCAACAGCAGAACGCCGACAAAAAACGGCGCATCGGCGAGGCCGCGGCCCGGATGGTCAGCCCTGGCGATGTCATCATTCTCGATGCCAGCACCACGGCCCAGGCCATCATCCCCTACCTGAAGAAGCTCCCCGAACTGACCGTCATCACCAACAGCCTGAAAGCGGCCATGAACCTGCTCGACGCCCCCCAGATTCAGGTTGTTCTGCCCGGCGGCGGCCTGCGCCGCGAATCCATCTCCCTGGTAGGCCAGCCGCACGCGGCGGTATTCCAGGACATCCACGTACAGATTGGCTTTTTCGGCGCTCGCGGCCTGACCATTGAAGAAGGCCTGACCGATGTAAACCTGGAAGAAGTCAAAATGAAGCGGGCAATGGTAGAACGGTGCCGGCGGGTTGTCGGCGTGGTTGATTCCCGGAAGTGGGGCAACGTGGCCGCGGCTACGTTTGCCAATCCAGACCAAATCAGCACCGTCATCAGCGACCAGGACGCGCCGGAAGCACTGGTGCACCAGCTTCA
>RFJV01000364.1 GCA_003694775.1 Chloroflexota bacterium
TGGCCCGCGTGCCTCGCCTGGTGCGCCGGGATTCGTCGCCGGCGTTTATGAGGAAGTGAGGCCGGTGAGCCGTCCACGCATTTTTCACGAATACACGAATTTACGAGTAGACGACCTGAAACACACCCCGGTTTTGAATTGAGTTTGACATGAAATGTCGTTTTGCTTATAATGTACGTACGTTTTGCTGTTGATGTACGTACATTAGTAGATGACGCATCCCTGTGCGTCATTTGCTGGCACAGGGATGCCAGCCTGCGATTTTTTGGATAGGCTCTTAGCCGATAAGTGTTTGCCGGGGGACAGCTATGAAAACCGTAACTCCTACAGAATTGAGAGCAAATATCTATAAGTTGCTCGAAGAAGTTTTAAATACTGGTGTGCCTATCGAAATCAATAAAGGCGGCAGAAAACTAAGGATTGTTCCGGTTGAAGAGAGGAATAAACTGCAGAATCTGGTTTCAAGACCCTCTGTCATTACAGGAGACCCCGATGATTTGGCAAACATTCATTGGGAACACGAGGTGAACCTTGATTTACCTTGATACGCATGTGGTAGTGTGGTTGTACGCCGGGTTGGTAGATAAATTCAGCCAGCAGGCCAGGAGTTTGATAAATGAGCATGAGATTTTTATTTCGCCCATTGTGCGTTTAGAACTGCAGTATTTATATGAAATTCAGCGGCTGACAGTTGACGCAAACACCATTGTATCTGATTTATCAAGCCGTATTGGCCTCAAGGTATGTGACAAACCGTTCAATACCGTAATTGTCCAGGCTCTGACCTCCGCCTGGACCCGTGACCCTTTTGACCGTATTATTGTGGCCCAGGCCGAACTGCACCACGATGTTTTGATTTCAAAAGACCGGACAATCCTTGAGTATTATTCTAAAGCCAGGTGGTAGCATTTCCTGATGCACCGGGATTCTGTGTACTTGTACGTCCCATTTCCCCGTTTTGTTGAATTGTGGTCGTAAATTTGCTCTGCCTTTTACTTCCCCTTATAATGGAGCTGTAATACAGCCCCAACAGGAAATTTAGGAGAGAAAACCCAATACCCGTCCTCCTCGTCGTGTAGGAGATTGACCCTGTCCGCTTCCCGCCCGTTCGGGATGATGCCTGCTACCGGAAACTTCCCCCCTGCCGGGAATGTTTCTGCTGGCCGCATCAAGCTTCCAACGCGACTGCACCCGGACCGCTTAATCAGACCTGCCTCCTCTGACTCCGTTTTCTTTGGGGCTGAGGCGTATCCCAATTTTACTTAGCTCAAAGGAGGGTATCTGATGAACAGGCGCGTGTTTCTGGCTGTATTATTATTGATGGCCGCGGCGCTGTTGCTGGCCGCGTGCGGTGGTGGAGGTGTGGATACCATCAAAATCGGCATCAACGCCCCGCTGACCGGCGATATCCCCAAGGTTGGTGAGGGAACCAAGTTTGCCGCGGAAATGTGGCTGGAAGACATCAACGCCCAGGGCGGTCTGGAGGTCGGCGGTAAGAAATACAAGGTGGAGCTGGTCATTGAAGATAACGAGGCCAAGGCCGAATCCGCGGCCAAGGCCAATACCAAGCTCATCACCCAGGACGAGGTGCTGGTCATTGTGGGGCCGCAGGCATCCAAGCAGGCCGTGCCTGCCGGCGGTGTTGCCAACGACCTGGAAACGCCGATGATTAGCCCCTGGTCCACCAACCCCAACACCACCCTCAACCGCCCGTGGGTCTTCCGCACCCCCTTCCTGGACCCCTTCCAGGGACCGGTGGTGGCCCAGTTTGTTACGGACGAGTTCGGTTTTGACAAGGCCGCGGTGCTGTACGACGTAGCCAGCGACTACCCCAAGGGCCTGGCCGAGTTCTTCAAGAAGGGTTGGGAAGACCTGCACGGGCCTGGTTCGGTGGTGGCTTTTGAAAGCTTTACCACCAAAGATACCGACTTCAGCGCCCAGCTCACCAAAATCAAGGAGTCCGGGGCGCAGTTTATTTTTACCCCGCAGTACTACAACGAAGTGGCCCTGATTGTTCAGCAGGCCCACGAACTGGGCTGGACCGGCCCCATTGTCGGTAGCGATAGCTGGGGGTCGGCAGAGCTGATGAACCTGTGCGGCGATGACTGCAAGGGGCTGTTCTTCAGCACCCACTATGCCGCGGCAGGCGCCACCGGGGCCACCAAGGAATTTATCGACCGCTACAAGGAAAAATACGGTTACGTCCCCGACGATGTGGGCGCCCTTACCTGGGACAGTATGTTGATTGTCCAGAAAGCCATCCAGGACTGCGGCAAAATTACCGGCGACATCAAGGCCGACCGGAAATGTGTCCGCGATGCGATGGCAAATATCAAGAACTTCAAGGGAATCACCGGTGAGATGACCTTCACCGACCAGGGTGACCCGATTAAGTGCGCGGTCATCGTCCGCATCAGTGAATCCGGCGAATTCGAGTTCTACAAGCAGGTTTGCCCCTAGCGGGTATTTGCCGCCGTAGAATAAGGTCGTTACCGGCTTATGCTGTTTGACAGGGCGGGTGCAGGGCCAGACCCGGCCCGCCCTGTCGGGTTCATCCATTATTAGCCCGGGGGTATCACGGTCATGGTTTTCTTTCTGCAAAACGTCGTCAACGCCCTGCAGTGGGGGAGTTTTTATGCCCTCATTGCCCTGGGCTACTCTATGGTGTACGGTATCTTACTGCTGTTCAACTTTGCCCACGGCGACATCTTCATGTCCGGGGCCTACATCGGCTTTTTTGTGGCCACCGGCCTCCTGGCCGTTGTTGCCAGCGGGGTGATTGCTTTGCCCAACTGGGCCGTCCTGGTGCTGACCATTCTGCTGTCGATGCTGTTGACCTCGTTTCTGGGGATGCTGGTAGAGCGGATTGGCTACCGCCCCCTGCGGAATGCTCCCCGTGCTTCGGCGGCTATCACCGGCCTGATGATTGGCATCATCCTGGAGACCGGCAACCTGGCCCTGCTGGGCGCCCAACGGCTCAGCTTCCCTGCCCTGATAGAA
>RFJV01000046.1 GCA_003694775.1 Chloroflexota bacterium
GAGGGGCAGTATAATGACCATTCAAACCACGTATACCCAGGCCAGAGCCAATCTGGCTCGCTTGCTGGAACAGGCCGTCGCCGACCGGGAGGTCATCATTATCAAGCGGCGTTCCGGTGAACCGGTCGCCCTGATTGCCGCAGACGAACTTTCCAGCCTGCTGGAAACGGCCCACCTGCTCCGGTCTCCGGCCAATGCCCGGCGGTTGCTGACCGCCCTTTCGCGCGCCCTTTCCCCGGAGCAAACCATCTCCCCCCAGACCATCACCGAACTGCGCCGCGAGGTTGGCCTGCCGGATGAGTAATCAACCCCTGGCAATATTCCACCCGGAATTTCGCGAAGACCTGGCCTACTGGGTCCAAACCGACCGGAAAACCGCCCTGCGTATTCTCAAACTGGTGGAGGCAGTCCTCAGAGACCCGTTCAGCGGTATGGGCAAGCCGGAGCCGCTGAAATACCTGGGCCAGGGGGTATGGTCGCGGCGCATCACCCAGGAGCACCGGCTGGTGTATCTGGTCAGAAAAGACCGGGTTGATTTTCTGCAGGCCCGCTATCACTACTAAATCCCCTGCCGGTTGACCGCTATGCGCCTATCCAGGTTGACAATTCTGACTCTCATCCTCATCGGCTTTGCTCTGCGCCTGTTCTACCTGACCCGGAGCCACCCCTTTTTCGATGAGTACACCACCGTGCTGGCCGCCCGCCAGATTCTGAGCCGCGGCTGGCCGGTTCTGCCTTCTGGTCTGTTTTACGAACACGGCCTGCTGGCCTCTTACCTTATCGCGCCGTTTACCGCCCTGTACATCTTCCAGCCGGTCGACCAGTGGCAAACGGCCCATTGGGGCCTGATGTTGAGCCGGTGGCCCAGCCTGCTGGTCGGCGGGCTGACCATTCCTCTTGTGTATGCCATTATCCGCCGGGAACAGCGGCCTGCCGCTGGCCGGGGCAGTCAATTTGTCCCCCTGCTGGCCGCGGGCCTGTTCGCCCTCAGCCCCGAAGGGATGGTCTGGGGCGGACGGGCCAGAATGTACGCCCTGGCCACCCTGCTGGTCTGGCTGACCGTCTGGCTGGCCTGGCGCGGTACAGCACCCGGCCCCGCGGGGACGCGGTTCCGCCGGCTGGCGCTTCTGGCTCTGCTGGCCACCCTGCTGACCCAGTTCGGCGCGCTCCTGGCCGTACCGGCGCTGGTCGCCGGGATGGTGGCCGCCGGCTGGCTGGCCCGCGGCGACCGGCGGCCCTGGTTCCTCCACCCCGCGGCCCTGCTGGACGCCGCCGGCCTGGCCGTGGTGACCGCCGCGGCAGTGCTGGTCAAGCGGCTGGGCCAACCCCTCGGCGCGGCCCCGCTGACCGCCACCCAGGGCGACGAACTGGGCACGGAGCTGTGGAACACCATCGCCTACCAGACCGCACTCCACTTTACCTGGCCCGACACGGTCAAATTCCTGGCGCGGGAGTTCGGTGTACCGCACCACTACTGGCTAACCCTGCTGGCGCTGGCCGGACTGGCTGTAGGGCTAACCGCGGCGGTGCTGGCCCGGCAGAAAATCCGGCCCACCTTTCCCCTCTTCGCCGGGCTGGTCTTCGGCCTGACCATTCTGGAGCTGGTTACCCTGCTGGAGCCGTTCCGCCGCAACCCCCGCTACGTGGTGATGTTCCTGCCGCTGTTCTACACCGCGGCCGCGGCCGCCATTTCTGCCCTGGGCCGGCTGACCCCCCTTCTGCGCCGCCAATCTCTGGCCCAGCCGGTCGCCGCAGTGGGCCTGCTGATTGTGCTCGTCACTTTGGGCCGGGACGACCTGCGCGTGGCCGCGGTCACGCCGGAGCCGGCCTACGAACAGGCCTTTGCCTGGCTGAGACCCCGGCTCGGCCCGGATGACGCCATCCTGACGATGAACACCCCTGCCGCCGGTCTGTACCTGGACCGGGTGGACGGCTTTGCCGTTCAGCAGGACGCAGACCAGTTCCTCCTGACCGGCTCCGGCGCGGCGGTTGACCGCTGGCTGGGCGTCCCCTGGGTGGGAAGCGCGGCAGACTTTGCCGCGGTGCTCAACAACCGGCCCACCGCCTGGTTCATCATCGACACTATCCGCCTGCCCGTCTACTTCCGCGGGGACTGGCTGGCCCTGGTCCGCACCCAGATGGAGCAGGTCTGGGCCAGCGACAACGCCCTCATCTTCCGCACCCGCGACGACCGCACCCCCACCCCCACCCGGCCCGACCATCCCCTCGATGCCCGGCTGGGCGACACCATCCGGCTGGAGGGGTATACCCTGACCCGCAGTCCATCGCCGCCGGCCCTGCACCTGACCCTGTTCTGGCGACCTACAGCATCCATAGATACTGACTACACGAAATTCATTCACCTCCGCAACGCCGACGGCGTCACCGTGGCCCAACACGACAGCCAGCCGCTGGGCGGACTCTACCCCACCTCCCGCTGGCAGGCCGGCGAAACGGTCATCGACCCGGTGGTCATCCCCCTGCCGCCCGACCTGCCGCCGGGCCAATACCGGATTTTTACCGGCCTCTACCGGCTGGACACGCTGGAGCGCCTGCCGGTGACCAACGACACCAGCGGCGAAAATGCCGTTATTCTGCCGGGAGGTGTCAACCTGCCATGAATACCCTGTCCCTTCGCCCCAATCGCCGCGACCTGACCGCAGTTCTGCTGTTTCTGCTGGCCCTGGCCCCGCGCCTGCCCGGCCTGAGCCGTTTTCTGACCAGCGACGAGCCGGACAGCGTCAGAATGGCCGGGGCCAACGTTATCACCGCCTTTCTGCAGGGCAACTGGCGCGGCACCTACTGGCATTTCTACCCCGGTGTCACCATGAGCTGGCTCGACGCCCTGGGGCTGGGCAGTCAGTACCTGTGGCAGAAGCTTACCGGCCAGCCCGTGCCCCCCTTTGCCGACTATCTTTACGGCGACATCCTGTCGCTGATTACAGCCGCCCGCCTGCCCTATGCCCTGCTGACCGCGGCCTCCATTCCGGCCATCTACTGGCTGGCTTCCCGGCTCCTGCCGCGGCGGGTCGCCCTGATTGCCGCCCTTCTGCTGGCCGTAGAGCCGTTTTTCCTGGCCCATTCCCGCGTGGTGCATGGCGACGCGCCGGTAACGGTCTTTATGGCCGTATCTACCCTGGCCTTTTTCGTGGCCGGACAGCGCACCGTCCCGGCCAGCATCCGCACGCCGGGCGACTTTTTCCGGCAACCCGGCTTCCGCTACCTGCTCCTGTCCGCGGTGGCCGGCGGCCTGGCCGCCCTGACCAAAGCACCGGGGCAGTTTATGGCCCTGTTCGTTATTGGGATGTCGCTGGTATATGCCGCGGTTGGCCTGCGCCGCACCCCTGCCGACCGGTCTGCCGTTCTGCGGTGCTGGGCCGCGGTCATCGCCGGGTGGGGAGTGGTCTCGCTGGCGGTGTTTGTCCTGCTCTGGCCCAGCATGTGGGCCGACCCCGTTGGCACCATCCGCCAGATGCTGGAAGAAACGTTCGGCAAGGTCAACGCCGGGCATCTGGTCTATTTTATGGGCCACCCGACCCTCAACCCCGGCCCGTGGTTCTACCCGGTGGTGATTACCCTGCGCACTTCGCCAGTCACGCTTGTCGGCGTGGGGCTGTCTCTGCTGTGGCTGTGGCCCCGGCTGGGGCGCCGGCTGTCGCCGCCGGAAAGCAGGCTGAACCCCGTTGTTCTGCTGTGGCTGTTTGTTATTTCCCTCTTGCTCTTTGGCGACCTCAGTCCAAAGAAGCAGGACCGCTACCTCCTGCCTCTTTTCCCTTTTCTGGACCTGCTGGCCGCGGCAGGCTGGGGAGCGGTATTCGGTTTTCGCTTTTCATTTTTCAAATCCCGCCGCGCCGCAGGCCTGCTCACCGCGGGCCTGCTGGCCGTGCACGCTCTGCCGGTCTTTACCTATTATCCCTACTACCTGACCTACTTTAACCCTTTGTTAGGCGGGCCAACCCGTGCCGCGGAGATTACTCTGATTGGCTGGGGCGAGGGAATGGAGCAGGCCGCGGCCTATCTCAACACCAAACCCAACGCCGACCGGCTTTACGTGGCCTCCACCCCATCCCAAACTCTACTGCCCTACTTCCGCGGGCGTGGCGAAAATTTCTACACCAACGATATCGCCTTCCGGGCCGACTACGTGGTGCTCTACATTGCCCAGGTTCAGCGGCTGGCGCCCAGCCCGGAGATTGTTCGCTACTACCTGGCCCAGGAACCGGAGACGGTCATTACCATCCACGGCCTGCCCTATGCCCGCATTTACCGCAGCCAGAAGCGTATTCTGCCCGACATCCCCGCCTCTGCTGTGCCGGTCAACATTGGTCTGGAGGACAAAATGCGGCTGGCCGGCTACCGCTTCGACCCGGCGAGCGGGGAGAATCCGCTCCGCTTCACCCTCTACTGGCACGCCCTGGCCCCCATCGAGGCCAATTACGCGGTGTCTGTTCGTGCCCGTGCGGCCAACGGCGACCTGCTGGCCCAGCGCGATAGCTGGCCCGTCGACGGGCTCCTGCCCACGTCGCAGTGGCGGCAGGGCGATTACGTGGCCGACCCGCGCACCCTGGACCTGCCCCCCGAAGCCCGCGCTCGCCTGCATCATCTGGAAATTGTGGTCTACAATGCCGTTACCGGCGACCCCCTCGGCCCGCCGGTAACGATTGACACGGCCGGGGCATTCCGCTGAGGGGGGATTTTCACCGCGGCGATGCAGAGAGGGCAGAGGGAAAAATACACTACTGCAACTGGCGTAACGGCTCCGCCACTGGACTGCTGAATTACTTGACTTGCTCCAGCAACTCGAAATAACGTTCCCGGCTAATTCCGGCAGTCGTCAAGTTGGTGCGAATATGGGTTACAGGGACTTTGCGCGGGCTGGTCGTAATCACGACCGGACGCAGTATACCGGGTTTGGTCATAACGATGTGGTCGCCCTTCTGTCGCTTAATCGTAAAACCATCCGCCTCAAAAATGCGGATGAGCGTACGATAATCAATCGGTGTAATTTTAGGCAAAGACAGCCTCCAACCGATTAATCTGGATGGGCTGGCGCGGTATCCAACGGCCAGTAGCGGCATCAAAATGATACCCGGCCTCCTCAAGCACAGTCTCCAACGTCCCCATATTCCGGCACTCTTCCAGAAAGAGTTTAACGACTTCCTGCAAAGCGGTCAGTGCCCGGTCGGGACTATCTCCATAGCTAGAGACATTCAGTTCAGGACACACCGCCACAAACTGCCCGTCCTCTTCAAACAATTGGCTGGTATATGGGATTTGGAGCATCATTTCACCTCTAACTCAACAGGTACTTCGAGCTTATCCGAAAA
>RFJV01000365.1 GCA_003694775.1 Chloroflexota bacterium
ATTCTCGTTGTCGTCCCATTGGGACTGTCCGACTCCCTTGAGGATGTAGGACAACTGCTAGCAGTTGTCCTACCATCTCCCTGGCGGGGACAGGTCGGGTATTCGTGTATTCGTGAAATTTTCGTGGACGGCTCCGCTTACCCAAAAAATGAAACGTACCCAATCGGTGAAGCGCGGTTTCAATTGCCGGCGGAAGGACGTACCTGGAAGGTCGTCAGAGGAACAGCCCCTTCTGCGACCGGCTTTTGCTGGCGGGACACCGCGACCCGCTCACCCGTGGAGGCCAGGTACATCCCTACTTTCAGGGTGTACTGGCCGGGCGGCGCGTCCGGGGTCAGGGGAATATCGTAGCGGTCGGCCAGGGTGTCTCCCGGTTGCCAGCGGGAGGTGGGCCATGCCCCGGACAGCGGTGGATGGTCCATCTGGCCGTACAGCCGCCCGTCGGGGCCTTGCAGGTGGGTGAATACGGTGAACTCCTGGGGTACAGTCCGGTCGGCCTGCCAGTGCAGGGTAACAGACACCGTATCGCCGGGATGGTAAACTTTTTCCGGCGGGTCAAACCCAACCAGCCGGATGGCATCCGCCAGCCGGTAGTCGGTGGTTTGCCGGGGTGGGGGCGTGGTGAGCAACCGGTAAATGCACCACTGGCACGGATTCCCCGGATAGGCAAACGTAAACGCCCATCCCGCGGGAATGGTAGCCGGTACAATCTGCGCTCCGTTTGAGGGGAAATCTTCGGCCAGTATGGGGTACTGTTCAACCATTTCCGGGGCAATAATGATGAACTGCACCCCGCGGTCTGACAGGTATTCGGTGAGTGCAGACACAGAGCCGGCCTGCGGCGGATACAGCACAAAATTCAGCCGGTCGGAAAAGGCCCAGGTGGGCAGGCTGTTGGCCGACGGTCCCCAGGCCACGGTTTCCCGTTCCGGAAACTGGGTGGCCAGCCATTCCAGCGGAGGCGTGGTGGAGTTAAAATAGGCGCGGTCCTGCTCGAATACGCTGGTGGCAAAAAACTGGCGCGTCGACTCCAGCCCGGTTCGGATAAACCAGCTTGCCTGGAGCGCAATCGCAGCGATAGTCAGGCTGATGACGCTCCCCTTTATCCAGCGTGTCCGCCGGAGCAGGTGGGACCATATCCGGACAACAATATCTGCTCCCAAAAGAAAAATCATCGGCAGAAGAGGGAGCAGAAAGCGTTGCCCCAGCGCGACAATGCTGACATACCACGAAAACAGGACAAAAAAGAGGGTGGTGGTGAAAAGGGTCAGATAGACCGCCGGTTGGCGTAAGCGGATGTATCTCAGACTGGCCCGGCCAAAGATAAACGGCAGGATAGCCAGCAGGGCCAGCGTCCACCGGCTGACGGGTGATAGCAAAAACCGGTCTACCATCAGTGTTCGGGTGGGGTACAGGGTTTTGATGAAGATATTGCGCATTGCCTGCATGCCGGTCCACAGCCGGTCGATGATTTGGGGCAGGGTATGGCTCTGCAGGTAGGTGCGTAGGGTGGGTAGGGTTGCCGTGCTGTCGGGGTGCCACTCGCGCCAGCTATCCATCCATATCTGGTGGGTTATGGCGTAGTTGAACGTTGGACTTCCGAATACAATGGTGTTGTACACCCACAGGGGGGAGGCAATCAGGGCATAGCCGGCCAGAAACAGCCACACAGGTTTACGCTTGAAAAGAGAAAATCCGTGGATGAGCGTTGCGGTCCCCAGAAATGTGCCGGCCAGGATTTGCCCGGTTCCCTTGGCCAGGTATGCCAGCCCGGCAAGGATGCCGGCCAGCACCCACCAGCGGGCGCGGTGGGGTCGCCTGAGGCTGGCTATCATGGCAAAGAAGGTCAGGGTAAAAAAGAGCACCAGCGAGGCTTCGGCGAGCGCGGTGGCGCAGTGGACAATGAATTCGGTGTTGATGCTGAGCAGGTATGCCGCCAGCAGGGCGGCCCAGCGATTGAAGAGACGTGCGCCCAAAACATAAACCGCCAGGATGGTCAGGAGGCCAAAAGCCGTGTTGACGAGCTTGGCCCAGGTGAAGAAATCGGCCTGGCGATGGGCAAATAGGGCCAGAACGGCAGGGTATAAGGGGTTGCGGGTGCCATCGGTGAGGATGCCGTGTTCCCGCAGGTCGAGCGCCAATTGTAAAACAGCGCGCTGGTCGCCCAACGCGCTGTTTGAATTGGTTAGTGAACGTCCGTGGGCCTGGGCGACAAACCGGCCGGCTATCAGCGCCAAAATTACGGCGCAAAGTGCCGCTTGCCAATGCCCGGCAAGCCTGAACTCCGGCAGGCTCAAACCGACCCACCGGTCTTTGGATGTTA
>RFJV01000366.1 GCA_003694775.1 Chloroflexota bacterium
AGCGCGGCCTCGATATTCCGCCGGGCCAGTCCGCCCTGGGCAAAGGTGTGGTTGACCACCGGTATAATCTGGGCAGCATCGTACCCCAACTGTTTAAAGACCCGCAGGGCATCGACCGCATCTTTCAGAGAGGCCAGTTCCGGGGCCATCACCAGCACAATATATTTGGACCGGTCCAGAACGTGCAGAACCGGGTCAACCAGCTGACTGCCGGCATCAACCACCAGATAGCTGTAGCGTTCCAGCAGACGGGGCCAGACCAGGTCGATGACGCCGGAGGTGACAAGTTCGGCCTCCACCGGGGAGAGCGGGGCAGGAAGCAGTTCGATGCCCGACTCATGCTTGAGCATGAGATTGTTCATCGTGTCCGGGTCAACCGTGTCGCTGTCCCAGTCGGTCAGGGCGGCCAGGGTGTTCTTGGGGCGGAGGTTCAGCATCAGGGCGCAGTGACCGTTTTTCAGGGCCATATCCATCAGGCCGACCTTTGTTTCCCACAAAGTAGCCAGGGTAATCGCCAGGTTGACCGCCAGCGACGATGTACCCACGCCCCCCCGGAGGCTGAACACCGAAATAACGGTTGCCTGACGCGCCGGTTGGGGAGCAGAGGGAGCCGCCTTGACCCGCGACAGCAGGGCATTGATGCGCAGTTCAAGTTCCGTCGGGTTGACCGGCTTGACGAGATAGTCGTCTGCGCCGGCCTGGAAACCGGCGATTTTGTCTTCCATCTCGTCGTTGGCGGTCAAAATGATGATGGGCAGGTGCGACAGGCGAGAGTCGGCCCGGATTTTGCGGATGAGTTCATGCCCGCTCATTTCGGGCATCATCAAATCGCAGAGAATGAGGTCCGGCAGGGGGTCTACCGACCGAAGCCACTGCAGGGCTTCCAGGGGATTGTTTTTGAGGGTTACCTTATGCCCCAGACGACGAAGCATCATTCCCATCATCTGGGAAATCATTTCGTCGTCATCAACCACCAGAACATGGGTTTGTGCCATTCTGTTCCCTCACACAAACAATTTTTTACGGCGCAGTACGGTTGTAAACGGGGTCGCTTTTCCTGGCAGGGGCCAGAATCCTTTCCGCATTCTGGAGCACAATTGCCCGTTATTCTGCTGTTACTGTACAGACTCCGTCCCTACACACCAACTACCGCCGCAGACGGGTAGTGCTTTGCGATATGCGCCTTCTGTCCCGTGTGCCGGGCAGCGCGTTTCTCAGACAGTCCTAACAGGGCACGCAGGGTGAGAATGGCCCTGGCATGAAGCTGGCTGACACGCGACTCGGAAACCTCCATCACATGGCCGATTTCCTTCATCGTCAGCCCTTCGTTGTAATACAGCGAAAGAAGCAACTGCTCCCGCTCCGGCAAGTGCTGAAGGGCCTCCAGTAAGCGGGTTCGCAGTTCGTCATTTTCTAATTTTTGGGCCGGGCGCAGAAGAGAGTCGTCTTCCAGTGCTTCGTAAAAGGGGGTGTCGGTGCCGTCATCGTAGCTGATGGTCTGGTCCAGGGAAATGAAGGTGATGTTTGCCTGTTGAAGCCAGTGCCGGTACTGTTTCTCGGTGATTCCCAAATAGGCCGCGATTTCCATATCGGAGGGCGCCCGGCCCAGGGTTTGATACAGGCGGTTGATGGCCTGTTCTACCTGCCGTCTCATCCGGTACACCGACCGGGGTTTTAAGTCCATCGTCCTCAGGGCGTCGATAATATGCCCGCGGATACGGGGGATGGCGAAGGAGGAAAATTTTACTCCGTAATCGGGGTTGTACCGGTCTACCGCCTCTATCAAGCCTATCACCCCGTATCCAATCAGGTCTCCAGACTGCAGGCTGGGCGGCAGAACAACCGACAGCCGTCCAACCACGTACTGAACCAGATTAGCATAATGCAAAATCAGTTCCTCACGGGCACTTTTATCGCCCGCTTTGGTATATCTCTGCCAGAGCTGGTTGAGATTTTCTTCCGACCGGTGTTCCATCAATCGTATCCTGGTTAATGAGGTTTCGTACCAGCCGGCCTCACTGCCGGCTTGAACGAGCTGATTCCGGCAAAGATTTCTCTTTTCCCCTTTTCACCTGATACGACTATACCATATACCGCGCAAACAGTCTGTAAACAAACCGTGAAGCGCGCGTAAATTTTGCGTAAAGATTGGGGAACTACCGGTCCAGGATTTCCCGGACGGCCAGGAGGAGTTCAGAGGCGGTAAACGGCTTGGGCAGAAAACCGGTTTCGCCTTCTGCCAGCATATCGCGCAGATGGAGGTGTTTTTCTGTGTAGCCAGAGGTAAAAAGGATGCGCACCTGGGGATACAGCGTCCGAAGCTGGTGGGCCAGGGACTCTCCGCTCAGCCGGGGCATCACCGTGTCGGTGAGGAGGAGGTGGATGGGGCCGGGATTTTTGCGGGCGATTTCCAGGGCTTCGTCGCCGTTGGAGGCCGCCAGCACCCGGTAGCCCTGCCGGCTCAGCACCCGGCCGGCCAGGGCCCGCACTGCGGCATCGTCTTCGGCCAGCAGAATGGTTTCCGAGCCTCCCGGCAGAGCTTCTGCTTTGACCGGGCGAGCCGGCGTGGATGCTTCTGCGGGTAGCGGCTCCTGAAGCTCCAGCCGCGGCAGGTAAATGGTAAACCGGCTTCCCTGCCCCAGCCGGCTCTCCACCTGGATACTGCCGCCGTTCTGCCTGACAATCCCGAAAACGGTGGAAAGCCCCAACCCCGTTCCCTTTTCCGGGGCTTTGGTGGTAAAGAACGGCTCAAAAATCCGGGCCGCGGTCTGGTCGTCCATGCCGATGCCGGTGTCTTCCACGCTCAGGGTCACGTAATCGCCCGGCTTCAGGCCCAGCCGTTCGGCCTCCGGCGGGGAGACCGTCCGGTTTTCGGTGCGGAGGGTCAGCTTTCCGCCGTCGGGCATGGCATCGTGGGCATTGACCACCAGGTTGACGATGGCATGTTCAAGCTGGTGCGGGTCTACCTGAACCGGCCAGAGGGCATCAGACAGATGGACATCCATCTGGATATGCTCGCCGATGATGCGCCTGAGCATGCCGGTCATATCCAGCACCAGCCGGTTCAGGCTGACCAGCCGGGGTTCCGCTTCCTGCTTCCGGCTGAAGGTCAGAAGCTGGCGCACCAGGCTGGAGGCCCGGTTGACGGTAGCCAGAATGCTGTTGACCAGCCCGTGCAGGCCGGTTTCGTGGGTGGGAATTTCCTGCTGAAGAAGCTCCGCAAAGCCGTTGATGGCCGTCAGCAGGTTGTTGAAATCGTGGGCAATACCCCCGGCCAGCAGGCCGATGGCTTCCATTTTCTGGGCCTGCCGGTACTGTGCCTCCAGGAGCAGGGCCTCGGTCACATCCCGCGCCGCGATGACGTAGTTGACAATTTTCCCCTGCCGGTCCCAGACCGGGCTGATGGTGGTTTCTTCGATGTACTGCTTGCCGTCCTTGCGCCGGTTCTTCAACCGGCCATGCCAGACCTGCCCGCCGCGGATAATCTCTTCGATGTTTGCCGCGGGTTCGGTGGTGGGGTACGGCTGGCTCTGGAGCAGGTCGGCGGGTTTGTGTCCCGCGGCCTCGGCCAGACTGTAGCCGGTGACACGCTCAAAAGCCGGGTTGACGTATTCAATGCGGCCCGCGCTGTCGAGAATGGCAACAATTTCCGCGGTCTGTTCAATGGCCGTGGTCAGCCGGAGACGGGTTTGCAGAAGACGAATGCGGGACAGCGCGCCGGCCACCTGGTGGGCTATCTGCCGGGCCAGCTCAACCTCATCCCCGGCCAGAGAGAGGGCCGGGGTGTGCAGAAGCAGATACCCTGCCGGTTTGTCTTCAACCGGCAACGGCAGAACCAGCAGACTCCCCTGCTCCTGCCCAAACAGGGCCTGCACCAACGTTTGTGCCGGTGTACCGGCCTGGATATTCGGAACCAGAACCGGCTCATTTTCGCCCGGCAGGAGGTGCTCCGCCAGGGGCACGTCGGGCCGGACAGCATCCGCGGAGACAGCGGTTATGCCGCGGCGGTCGGCGCGGGCCAGCAGGGCCAGCACATTCGCCGCGGGGATAGCGGCAGACAGCTCGCGCACCACCACCCCCAACAGCTCCTCCGGGGTCTGGGCCGAGGCCGAGGCGGCAATCACCCGGTTGAGCAAAGTCAGGTCCCGGTTGCGCCGGCGCAGGGTCTGCTCTATCTCTTTGCGTTCGGCGACCTCTTTTTTGAGTTCCTGGGCATAAATTTTGGCCTGCTGGTAGGCCACACTCAGTTGGGTCAGGCTGTCGCGCAGGGCGGCCTCGGCCCGCTGGCGTTCGGCCAGTTCCTGGGTGGCCTGCTCATAAAGGCGGGCATTCTCCAGGGCGATGGCCGCGGCATTAGCCAGAGGCAGGAGCCGGGCCAGGTCGCGAGAAGAAAATGTTCCCGGCGTGGGGGAGTCAAGCCGGATAAGCCCCAGAACCCGCTCGTTGTGCGTAATAGGGGCCACAATGTGCGACCGCACCCAGGCGGTTTCCGGCTGAATCACCCAGTCCGGTTCCTGGTGGGTGTCGGGGATAACCCTGGGGCGTCGCTCTCTCACCACGCCGGCATCCAGCGGAAAATCGGCCAGTTTTTGGGTCAGTTGGGCTATCAGCTCCTCACCGCCCTGTTCCCGGTAGCCGCGCCAGCTGGCAATGCGCAGGGTGTCGCCCTCCAGGAGCATAATGTGGGCGGTGCGGTACGGAACCAGCCGCTGGAGCTGGCGCAGGATTTCGTCCAGCACCTCCTGCAGGCTGATTTTGGAGGCCAGAGCCAGGGTAACTTCGCTCAGCGTTTCGGCCAGGAGACGCTGTTCATGCTCGGCAGAGAGCAAGGTGGCCGGGTCGTTGGGAACAGCACAGTCTAACAGCCGCAAAAACAGAGAGATTCGTTCCGGGGCAGGACAAATGGTGGCTTCGTAAACCGCTTCTTGCGACCATTGAAGCAACAGCACCCGGCGGTGCGGGTCATCCCTGGCCTCCTCCAGAGAGGGGAGCAGTTGGCCGGCCACCGGCTGTGGAAGTACGGAAGCCAGACTCCGCCCACCCCCATCCTGCGGCGACAGGCGGAGCAGATGGGCCGCGGCAAAGTCAAGATAGGTGATGTTAAGTTGATGGTCAAGCTCAATAAAAGCGTTCGCCGGACATCGCGTCATTGCCTGAAACGTCCCTGAAATATGCTATCCCTGCTACTTAACCTGAAGACATTTTGAAACCAATACTTTTTACCTGACCTGTGCCCAACAAAACTATTGGGTAACTGTTCAGCACTCTGGCCGTCAATGCCCCTCACCCCACCCCCACCCGCCTTAACGGCGGGTGGGGGTGGGGTGAGGGGTGAGGGGCGAACAGCCCGCACCTGAACAGATACCCTATTGGTTTCATTGTAACTTCAGTTTAGCTACCTTGTTATTATACCAGCAGATATATTTTTCGACTACCGGGAAATATAGGCTATCAGCGGACGAGGTCATCAATCACCTGGCGCAGAACATCGGCGTCCAGGTCTTTTTTGTCCAGGAAGGCTACTGCGCCGGCTTCCAGGCCGGAGCGGTGAAATTCGCGGTCCGGGTAGGCGCTGATGAGGACTACACGGGTGGCAGGTGATACACTTTTTATGCGGCGAGTGCAGTGGATACCGCTTTCGTCGCCCAGCACCACATCCACCAGGGCCAGCCGGGGCGAAATCCGGCGGGCCGTTTCGACGGCCAGGGCGATGTTGGCCGCTTCAAAAAGAACGGCATTGGGGCAGACTTTGCCGACCATCCTCTGCAGTTGTTTCCGGTAGCGCTGGTTATCGTCGACCACCAGCACGGTGACCTGGTTCTGCAGGCGGGCCGGCTCCGGAAGCGGTTGGGGGTCTGGCGAGACCGTTTGCCCGTGGACGGCCAGAATTTCGGGGTGCTGGCTGGCATAACGCACCGCTTCCAGCCGGCTCTGGACGTTCAATTGGCGGTACAGGCGGGTCAGGTGATTTTCCACGGTCTTGACGCTCAGGCTCATCTGCCGGGCAATGGACTGGTTATCGTATCCTTCCAGCAGGAGGCGCAAAATTTCCCGCTGGCGGGGGGTCAGCGGAGAAAGGGGCGCGGCGGGCTGGCCGCCGATGAGCTTGCTCACCAGCCGGCTGGAAATCCACCGCTCGCCGCTCAAAATACGCTGAACGGCCAGCTTCAGGTCGCTGAGGGGCTGGTCTTTGAGATGGTAGCCGTGTACGCCCGCGGCCAGCAGTCCCTGAACGTACACATCATCATCATAGGCACTGATGACCAGAATTTTCATGGCCGGATAATCGGCCCGGATGCGCGGAATGGTGGTCAGCGGGTCAAAGGCCGGCATGGCCACGTCAATCAACAGCATATCCGGCTGGAGACGGGCCAGGGCCGCCAGCAGGTCGGTGCCGTTGCCTACCTCGCCGACCACTTCCAGCCGCTCCAGGTCGTTCAGCGCCTTGCCGATACCGGCCCGGACTACCGCGTGGTCGTCTGCCAGCAACACTCTCACAGGATTCATGCCCCCGATTATACCATTTTTACGGCAGACTGCCTATCCCCCCACCGGCCCAGAATAGGGGGAAATCCCCTAATGAAAATCGAGGGGTTTCCACCTGCCCGATAGGGGTTTTGGGGGTAGTCAGCTCAAAAATAGTATGGTACGCTATCGGACAGCCGTTTCATAAAACGACTTCTCCCGATTCGACAAACCTATACCTGAAATACGGCAATACCTTGCAGAAAGGGGGTGGTTGCTCCGAACAGCAGCCCCATGTACACAGCAGTACCCTGATGACAGTTCCAAGGTGGAGAGGTTTACAATGAACCGTACTTTATTCTCGAAGGAGAGCAAGATGCGAAAGTTATTTGCCGTCATTACTGTTTTACTCCTCATCGCGGCCCTGAG
>RFJV01000367.1 GCA_003694775.1 Chloroflexota bacterium
GGTAGCCGCGGCACTTTGGGGATAATCGGGAGAGGAGGGCTTTCGCAGTCGAACCGGATTTGTGTATACCATCGTCTTTCCTTTCGCCGGGGAGAGGGGGAATTCCCATACAGTACATTTCAATTATAGCGCGAACCCCCGGCTAATAAAAATCGGCATGTAACTGCTTGGCCAACGCAGGTCACTGCAAGCGAGTGGGATTGCCCTCACCCCTCCCCCCTCCCCTCTCCCATCCGTGGGAGAGGGGAGGGGGTTAGGGGGTAGGGTGAGGGCAACCACAAGGGGTCGCCCCTACGTCGTGAAAATGTGGTTTCCGTCGGGACGACCAGCCGGTCGTCCTACAATCACTACCACGAAAGCATCCGCTCTTCCATCCCGCTGTACCGGAAGGAGATACCGGCCTGGGCCAGCGTGTCGGCAGAAAGCAGAGGCCGCTGGCCGGAGCCGTCGGCATTCATCACCCAGATTTCCCACGCCCCGCGGCGGTCGGTCAGAAAGGCCAGCCGGCTTCCGTCCGGCGACCAGTCGGCAGAGACGTTGTTGAAGGCGTGCGGTTCTTCGCCCCGCATTATCTGCCAGGCCAGCTCGATGTACGAGGTCTGCGTCAGGCGGGCACGGCCGCTTCCGTCGATATTCAGGACGTGGATGTCCCAATGCTCCGAATCCTGCCGGTAGGTCACGGCGATGCGGCTTCCGTCCGGCGAGATGACCGGCGAATGGTCGGCCAGGTCTGTGGTCAAGGCCCAGGATACGCCCCGGTTCAGGTCCAGGCTGACCAGCCCGCGGGCGCCGTCGTACACTACCTGCCACGGCTGGGCCGGGTTCCAGGTGGGCGACCTGGAGTACAGGTCGTGCGGCAGGTCTTCAAACGCGCCGGTTGCCACCTCAACGCGCCGCAGGCCCCACTGCAAATCCTCTTTGGGAATGTAGCAGAACACAAACCCGTCCGCACTGCGCCGGCTCTTGGTGATTTCACCGATGTTATCCGGGATGCGGATGCCGTCATCGGCATCGTACTCGTGACAAATCTCTTCCGGGTTCACCAGGCCGCCGTGCTGGAAGGAAACGATGATGCTCTGCCCGTCCGGCGACCAGGCCGGCGAGCGGGCCAGCCGCATTTCCCAGGCCACGGCCCGTTCTTCACCGCTGGTCAGGTCCAGCACAAACAGCGTGCCCAGTCCCACCCCGTCCCAGCGGATAAAGGCCACCTGCCGCCCGTCCGGCGACAGGGCCGGGTCGATGCCGGTAGTCAGGTAGCGCAGATTGGAGCCATCCCCGTTGACGGCGTAAATCTGGCCGCCGGCCTCTGTCTGGAATATTATCACACCGTCTGTTGGCGTGTCAACCGGAGTTTGGGCCGACACGCCCGCGGCAGGGGTCAGGCCGACCAGCACGGCCAGGCAAAGCACAAGCCAGAAAAGTTTGCTCCCTTTCATCGCTCACCTCGCTTTCTCACCGCGGCGGCGGGCCAAACGGGCCGCGCGGCTGGTTGGAGTTCTCCTGTCCGGCAAAGCTGGTCACTTCGCCGATAACCCGGTCGCCGTCCTGCAGGTCGGGCGACTCTACTACCGTCCACTCCCCTTCCACGCCCACCGGGGTCACGCTGACCCGCTGGGGCCGGGAATCGCCGCGCACCACCATCACCGACTTCTGGCCTTCAAACTCCACCACCGACGAGGTGGGCACCAGCCAGCGGGTTTGGCCGGCTTCGCCCCGGATGGTGGCGACCGCGGTCATACCGGGCCGCACGGCGGACAGGTCTTCATCGGTCAGGCGGATGGTCACCGGATAGTTGACCACCCCGCTGTCGGAGGTGCTGACCGGGGTAATCCGGCTGACTTCGCCGTGGAACACCCGGTCGGGCAGGGCGTCGATGGTAATATCTACCGGCATTCCGACCTGCACCTTGGGGATGTCTACCTCGGCCACGTTGACGGTCAGCTCCAGGGCCGACATATCGGCCACTGCGGCCACCTGCGTGCCCGCAGAGACTTTCTGCCCGGCTTCCACGGCCACATCGGTGACCACCCCGTCCATCGGAGCGCGCACCTCGGCGTGGGCCAGGTTTTCGCGGGCCTCTTCCAGGCTCAGTTCGGCCTGGGCAATGTTGATTTCCGCGGCCTCAATCTCCAGCTCCGACGGGCCGTTGAGCAGGTCGGTCAGGTTGGCCTGGGCGCTGGCAACATCGGCCTGGGCCGAGGCCAGTTCGGCTTCCGATGCCTGCAGGTCATCAAGCTGAACCTGGGCGCTGTAGATTTTGCTGAGGGCCTCTTTCAGCTCCGCCTCCGAGGCCGGCTCCGTGGCAATTTGGAACTCCGCTTTGGCTACGTCGAAATCAATGGTGGCCTCCTGCAGGTTTTGGGCCTGCTGGGACTGTCCCTTGTCGTCCCGGTAGGCGATTTCATCGTAGGCCAATTGGGCCTGCTTGAGGGCAATCTGGGCCTTGTTCAGCGACGCGGCCAGCTTGGTCAGTTCGGCCTCGCTGGGGCCGTCGACCAGCTCCTGGTACGAGGCCTGGGCCGCTTCCAGGCTGGCCTGGGCCGCGTCCAGTTCGGCCTGGGTGGGGCCGTCCTGCAGGTCGGCCAGTTTGGCTTTGGCCGCGGCCAGGCTGGCCCAGGCGGCATCGATTTTGGTCTGGTCAGCCGGCTCCTTGAGCTGGGCCAGCTGGTTCTGGGCTTCGGCCAGGCTCAGCTCGGCCTGTTTGACGGCTCTCTGCAGGTCGGAGTCGTCCAGGGCCAGAATCAGGTCGCCTTTGGACACCTCGTCGCCGGCTTCAACGGCCACCCGGCTGACAATTCCTTCGACCTGCAGGACCAGTGCCCGCTCGTCGGCCAGCTCGATATTGCCCGCCGCGCTGACCTGCGACACGTCCGTGGCCGGGCGAATCGCCACGGTGTTTTCCTGCTCCGCCGCGGCCTGCCGGGCACGGGCGGTCGCCTGCGTGCCGAACGGCAGAGAGTCCCGGAATACGTAGGCTGTTCCGGCCAGCACCACCAGCACAGCCAGAATTATCCACCATTTTTTTCGGGTCATCTGAGAATACCTCCTGATGAAAAGGATGAGGGCGGAAGGATGAAGGCGGAA
The DNA here is from genome assembly GCA_003694775.1 of Chloroflexota bacterium. Taxonomy (GTDB): domain Bacteria; phylum Chloroflexota; class Anaerolineae; order 4572-78; family J111; genus J111. The sequence goes on from RFJV01000367.1 coordinate 3,085, forward strand.
TATCTTTCCCCAATCCAATCTCCAATCTCTAATCTCTAATCTCCAATCCCCAATCTACTCCGAGCGCAGGGCCTCGATGGGGTCCAGTTGGGTGGCTCGCAGGGCGGGATAGATACCAAAGACCAGACCGGCCAGGACACTGAAGCCCAGCGCCAGGGCCAGCGAGTCGGGCTGGATAACCACCCGGAAAGTGAACGCCGGCAC
>RFJV01000368.1 GCA_003694775.1 Chloroflexota bacterium
GCCGGTGCACGTCCTCCAGCGCGGCGACGAGGTGCGCTCCATTGTCAACATTGCGGCGATGGCCGTCATTGATGCCCAGGAGCGGGACGGTAAATAGCACGGCAGAAAAAGCACAGGGGGATGCGTCTTTAGAGACGCACCCCCCTTTTTTGTTGCCGGGAAATAACTGCTCCGCCGTCCACGAATCTTTCACGAATTGTAACTGTTCAGCCGTCCGGACGTCAATACCCCTCACCCCACCCCCACCCGCCTTAACGGCGGGGTTCCCCCTCCCCTCTCCCGCCGGCGGGAGAGGGGAGGGGGTGGCGGCGCCAGCCGCCGGGGGAGAGGTGAGGGTTGAACAGCCCGCACCTGAATAGTTACCACGAATTCACGAATAGACAGGCCGGGCGGAGCCTTATCCCCCTGGCGGGGACAAGTTGTGAATTCGTGTTGTATTCGCGATAGCCCAGGCAGACGAGTTTACGGAAGTAAGGGCGGTCTGCCGGTCGTCCTACCCTTTTCATTATACAGGCTAAATTCTGGACCGGCTTTTCAGTACTCAATCACCCGCGGCAGGGTTTTGGCCTGCTCTACCCAGGCCCGTACCTGATTCCGGCCCGGAAGCTGGCGAACCAGCTTCTTTTCAGCGTTCACTTCTACCAGCTTGTCGTACAAATTATCCGGGTTGCGCTGGGCCAGTTCCGGTACGGTGTCTACCCCGGCCGCTTCCAGCAGGTCGGCATATTCTTCCCCTATTCCCTTCACCCGAAACAGGTCGATATGGTTGACCCATTCCAGGATGAGCTTGGGACTGATACCGGTCTGGTCGGCCAGTTCTTTCCGACCTTTGGCAGTAGACCCTTTCTCCAGCAGTTGCCCGGTGGTGGTAATGCCGGCTTCCACCAGCTTCCCGGCATAGACTTCGCCAATCCCTTCCACTTTTGTCAGCTTTGCCATACCTCTGCTCCTTTCCTCAAAAGGATAATAATGAGCGATACGGCTCAAAAGAGCCGGCCTGCATTGGTAATCGGTTCAACACGCCTGGTTGTCCCCCCTAATGTTCTGCTGTATGGTCCAGAATCGGGTTGGAGAACTGCTCGATGCCGCTTTATTATACCGCAGTTTCTGGGGGATGTACAGCATTTTATTCAATATCTTCGGCAAAAGAATTTGCCCATTTATTCGTGTTGCTTATAATTTGTGGTGTTTATTATAAGAATAGGTGACAAATGTCATCTTGAAAAATCCACAAATTTTTTTATAATTTTTTTATTACCTGTATTATCAGACATCACGGGGAAAGTCTATCCGCGAAAAATTGTTGGGGACAATAACGGCGAGCATTCTTTCCCTGTGGTGGGCCTGCATTTGGGGAGCAGGCCGGTAGATTCCATTCTGCAGTTCCAGCCTTAGAAAGAGGGATTCGTCTGCCGGTCGGCGCGGTTGACCGGCAAACACCATCCTGGCCTGTCGGCAGGAGGCCGGCAGAACCGAGGGGGGTGTTTTTTGGTTTTACGAGGGAACCAGGGAGCGTTGATAAGGTAAGGAAATTCTAAAACAGGATATGGGAGCAATCTAATGTCACACTTTCTGCGTCTGCACACTCGTTTTGGGAATCGGCATTCAGACAGGAATCAACGCCGACATCATTCGAAAACTCAAAGGCATTTGCTGTTTCAAACCGGTAGCCTGATTATCTGGTTGCTGGCTATCCTGCTGTTGGCCGGATGCACCGCTGTCGCGGCAACGGACTCTGCCGCACCGGCGGAGGTCGTACAGGTTGACCAGCCGCCGGCAATCCCGTCTCCGGCCAGCGGTTCCGGCGGAGACAGCGCCGTGCTGGCCATCCCGGCTCAAATCACCCTGGCCCCGACAGCTACCCCCTTCACCCTGCCAGAACAGGCGGCAACCGCCGAGCCAACCGCCACCGCCACCCTGGTGGTCGTCAGTACGCCAACACCCCCGCCGGCACCAACCGCTACCGCAACCAGCACCCCCACCCCGGAACCAACCGCCACCCCTTCCCCGACGGATACCCCTACGCCGGTCGCGGTCGCCGTAGAAGAGCCTACCCCCACCCCGGTTCCCTCAGCCGGTATCCGGTATGTCGTCATTATCAGTGTGGACGGTATGCGTCCGGACGCCATCGACCGGACCGACACACCCACCTTCGACCGGCTGATTGCTCAGGGCGCATTTTCTCCCAGGGCACAGACGATTATCCCCAGCGTAACCCTGCCCAGCCACGCCTCCATGCTGACCGGGATGCTCCCGGAACACAACGGCCTGCTGTGGGGGATGCCTTACATCGGCTGGCCCGGCCTGAACGGTCCCACCCTGATGAGCGCGGCCCACGATGCCGGCCTGTCAACGGGGATGGTCTTTGGCAAGCACAAGCTGAACTACCTGGTTCTGCCCAATTCTGTTGACCAGCTTTTTGGCGAGGACGCCCACGACCCCGATGTCCGGGACCATGCACTGGAGATTATCCGCGGTGGTTTGCCGAACGTTCTGTTTATCCATTTTCCGGATACGGACCGGGTGGGACACGCCTACGGCTGGCTGTCGGAAAACCAGCTCTATGCTGTCAGCTATGTGGACGGCCTGATTGGGGAAATTGTGGCCGCTTTGGAGGAGGAGGGTTACTGGCAGAACACTCTGCTTATCGTTACCGCGGACCACGGCGGACATGGTCACGGCCACGGGGATGACTCGCCGGAAGACCGGACCATCCCCTGGCTGGCCGTTGGCCCCGGTGTTCCGCAAGGGGTGACCATCGGCTCTCCTATCAACACCTTTGACACAGCCGCTACCGCGGCCTATGCCCTGGGCATTCCCATCCCGGAAAATTGGGATGGCCGCCCCGTTATGGAAATTTTCCAGTCCCGGTAACGGGCGGTGGATAAATAAAAAAACAGGGCGAACAAGTCGCCCTGTTTTTTATTCTGGTGAAAAAACCGTGGAAATTTTCTCAGGTAATCTTCAGGATACGGTGACAGGCACCGGCGCCGGACGGGCTTTCAACTGTCTGAACCCAATCAGTTTATTTTGTTCTTCGTCCCAGAGGCTCAATGATAAGGTCTTGATGCTGGAGCGTAAGGTCATTGTCACCGTGTTCTGGAACAGTTCGTTATCATTGTGGCATGCTTCCAGGTTGTAATTGGGAATTCTGGGGCTGAGATGGTGAATATGATGGAACCCAATGTTACCGGTGAACCACTGCAGTACCTTGGGCAGTTTATAGAAGGAACTACCTTTCAGCGCGGCCAGACTGTATTCCCAGGAGTCATCACCGGCCCAGTATGCGTCTTCAAACTGGTGTTGCACATAAAACAACCAGGCCCCGGCTGTTGAAGCCAGGATGGTAATCGGAATCTGAATCAGGAGAAACTCTTTCACCCCAATCAGCCACATCAACCCACCAACAACAACGGCAAGCGCCAGATTGGTCCAGTATACACTGTGTCTGACCTTCTTTAACGCTTTTTCTTTGGATGTTGGAAAACGGTACAGAAAAACAAAGAGAGCGGTAGGGGCCACCCCAAACAGAAACAGGGGATGACGATAGATACGGTACTTTAACTTCCCCCACCAGGATGCCTGGAGATATTCCTGAACCGTCATCGTGTAGATATCGCCGATTCCCCGATGTTCCAGATTGCCGGCGTTAGCATGGTGAATGGCATGGCTTTTCTGCCAATACCGGTATGGCGTCCAGGTGATGATGCTGGCCAGCGTCCCTACCCAATCATTGGCTTTGCGCGACTTAAAGAATGAACCATGACCACAGTCATGTTGAATGATAAACATTCTGACCATCAATCCTGCCGCCGGGATGGCCAGCAAAAGGGTAAGCCAGTAGCCAATGGACAGGCTTTGGACCATCAGGTACCAGATGGCAACAAAGGGAATGAGGGTGTTGATAATTTGCCAGATACTTTTCCTGGCGTTGGGAATTTGATATTTTGCTACGGCTTTTTTCCACTCCTGAGAACGGATAGGAAGCTCGGAACGGGGAGGGGCTTCAGATTGCATTGTAATCTCCTACAACATACTTTTATTAGATAAAACAAAAGCGCGAGGAGGCCTCGCGCTTTTGAAAGTTCGTTATCTTACAATCTCTAAAAGAGAATTATAGTGCGACAACGTTGGTGGCCTGCAAACCTTTGGGGCCGCGCTCAATGGTAAATTCAACCGCCTGGCCCTCGTCCAGCGAGCGGTACCCATCGGACTGGATGGCCGAGAAGTGGACGAACACGTCTTCGCCACCCTCACGGGCGATGAAGCCGTAGCCTTTACCAGCGTTAAACCATTTTACGGTTCCCTGAATTCGTTCGGACATAATGTTGCTTTTGCTCCTTCTGCAAATGTGAAAAAAAGATAGATATGCAGGCGAGAAATTGTTGGCGCATAAAAAAAGCAACCGCTGAAGTTCTGCGGTTGCTTCTATTAACCGGCCAGACGTTTCCTTCAACCTAACGAGAAGCAGTTTACCACACTACAGCCAGTTTGTCAACCCCTGTGGGTGAATTTTAAGGTTGGCCGGTTAGGGAACAATCCCCTTCATTCAGATGGAGGCGTCCACGAAAGATACACGAATGGTCGGCGGCGTCGTTATTCGTGTACCTGTCCCCGTATGGGGGGCGTGAAAAATTCGTCGAGGGCAATCCCCGCCCCCCAAAAAAACAGCCAGAACATTTATTATCCCTCTGCGTCCTCGGCGTCTCTGCGGTGCATTAAATCCGAAGCCCGTTTGCCGGGATGCCCGATAGATGGTATAATGAAAATGTAGTTTAATCGGCAGAGTTTGTATATCCCCCCGATTGAATGAACCTGGGGGGATTTTTTATTATTTTCGCATTTTGATTGAAGAAGGAGCATCATGCATTTTTCTGAATTTGAACTTAATCCCGCCTTGCAAAAGGCCGTCGGTATCATGGGGTACCAGAATGCCACCCCTATTCAAAGCCAGGCAATTCCACACGGACTGGATGGCCGCGATGTCATCGGCTGTGCCCAAACCGGTACCGGAAAAACGGCGGCGTTTTTGCTTCCGGCCTTACAGCGGTTACTGCAGGACCCAACCCCCTCCCGCCATCCTCGTCTGGTGGTCCTTGCCCCCACGCGGGAGCTGGTCATCCAGGTGGCCGACCACGCCCGCCAGTTGGCCAGGCATACCTCCCTGCGCATCGCGGCTATCTATGGCGGGGCAAAAATAGGGCCGCAAATTTCTAAACTACAGCGCGGAGTGGATGTCATTATTGCCACCCCCGGTCGTTTGCTCGACCATATGCGGCGAAAAAATATTGATTTCCGTCATTTACAGGTGTTGATTCTGGATGAGGCCGACCGGATGCTCGATATGGGGTTTATCCCCGATATCAAATATATTGTCAGCCGGATGCCCCAACAACGCCAGACCATGCTTTTTTCTGCAACCATGTCTTCCTCGGTGCTGAACCTCACCCGCCAGTTCCAGCAGAACCCGGTCAAGGTAGAAGTCAGCCTGGCCCGCCCTCCGGAGGCCATCCGGCAGGCTCTCTATCCCGTTCCCAAGCACCTCAAAACCAAACTGCTGATTGCCCTCCTTAAACAGTTGGATGTCACCAGTATGCTGGTCTTCACGGCTACCCGCCAGCAAGCCGATATTGTCACCCGGCAGTTAAGTAAAGCCGGCATAGCTGTGGGATGTATTCATGGCGACTTCCGCCAGCGGGAGCGTATTGCCGCGCTGGAGGGGTTCCGTTCCGGGAAATATCAGGTTCTGGTAGCCACCAACATCGCCGCCCGCGGCCTGGATGTGGAGGGAATTTCCCACGTTATCAACTACGATGTTCCCCAGCACGCGGAAGATTACATCCACCGTATTGGCCGCACCGCCCGCGCTGAGGCCGATGGCGACGCCATTACGCTGGTCACGCCAGATGACGAGGGGTTGATTTACCGCATTGAATACCTCCTGGGCCGTAAGCTGGAACGGAAAACCCTGCCCGGCTTTAATTATGATGTCCCCACCCCGTCGTGGGCCAAGCCTTCTCCCAAGGCTCTGAGCCGACAGCAGGCACACCGTACCCTGGGCGACCGCTGGCGGTCGATGGGAGGGGGCAATCGTCGTCGTGGCCGGCGGCGGTAAAGTTAGCCTGGCCGTAAAATACACAAGCGGGCCGGAGAATTCCGGCCCGCTTTTTGATTGTCTCCCGTGGAGAATCGTTTACGATGATGCCTGTTTGCGTTCTATCTTGGCCCAGCTATCCCGCAGGGCCACCGCCCGGTTGAAGACCGGCATTTCGTCTGTAGAATCCGGGTCCTTGCAGAAATAGCCGTGCCGCAGAAACTGGAACCGGTCGCCGGGTTGGGCCGAAGCCAGGAACGGCTCCACTTTACAGCCGGTCAGTACTTCCAGCGAGTTGGGATTGAGGTTGGCCAGAAAATCCTGCCCTTCCGGCGCATCGTCCGGGTCTGGCTTCAGGAACAGGCGGTCGTACAGCCGCACCTCCGCATCCAGGGCGTGGGCCGCAGAGACCCAATGCAGAGTTCCTTTCACCTTGCGCCCGTCCGGGGCAGAACCGCCGCGGGTTTCCGGGTCGTAGGTGCAGTGCAGTTCTACAATTTCCCCGTTTTCATCTTTGATGACATCCGTGCAGGTGATGAGGTAGGCGTGCATCAGCCGCACTTCCCGTCCCGGTGCCAGGCGGTAGAATTTCTTCGGCGGGTCTTCCCGGAAGTCATCCCGTTCAATATAAACGACCCGCGAAAACGGCACTTTGCGCGTGCCCATGCTGGCGTCCTCCGGATTGTTGACCGCCTCCATTTCCTCTACCTGCCCCTCCGGATAGTTGGTGATGACCACCTTCAGCGGTCTGAGGACGGCCATCACCCGCTGGGCGCGGCGGTTCAGGTCTTCGCGCAGGCAGTGCTCCAGCAGAGCCACATCTACCACGCTGTTGTTCTTGGCGACGCCAATCCGGTCTGCAAAATCCCGGATGGCTTCCGGGGTGTAGCCTCGACGCCGCAAACCGGAGAGAGTGGGCATCCGCGGGTCATCCCAGCCGCTGACATACCCCTCGTTGACCAGCCGGAGCAGTTTGCGCTTGCTCAGCACGGTGTAGCTGAGATTCAGCCGGGCAAATTCAATCTGCTGGGGATGGTAAATCTCCAGCTCGTCCAGAAACCAGTCGTACAGGGGACGGTGGTCTTCAAATTCCAGGGTGCAGATGGAATGGGTTATCCCTTCAATCGAGTCGCACTGACCGTGGGCAAAATCGTACATCGGATAGATACACCACTTGTCGCCGGTGCGGTGGTGGGTGGCGTGCAGAATGCGGTACATCACCGGGTCCCGCATATTCAGATTGCCGGAAGACATATCAATCTTGGCCCGCAGAACGTGCGCGCCGTCGGGAAATTCGCCGGCCCGCATCCGCTCGAACAGGTCCAGATTCTCCTCCACCGACCGGTTGCGGTACGGACTTTCCTTGCCCGGCTCGGTCAGGGTGCCGCGGTACTGGCGAATTTCTTCCGCGCTCAGGCTGTCAACATACGCCTTGCCCTTTTTGATGAGCTTGACCGCGAACTCGTAAAGCTGTTCAAAATAATCAGAGGCGTAAAACTCCCGCTCGCCCCAGTCGAAGCCCAGCCAGCGGACATCTTCCTTGATGGCCTGCACATATTCTTCTTCCTCTTTGGTCGGGTTGGTGTCATCGAAGCGCAGGTTGCATTTGCCGCCGTACTTTTCCGCCAGCCCAAAATTCAGGCAGATAGACTTGGCATGCCCGATGTGCAGGTAGCCGTTTGGCTCCGGCGGAAAGCGGGTATGCACCCGCCCGCCGTATTTGCCCGTGCGGAGGTCTTCCTCGATGATTTCCTCGATAAAATTGGTTGGCCCTTTGGGTTCCGTATCGCTCATAATGATTTCCTCTGCTGGAAATTTGTGGAATAATAATAGCAGTGAGATTGAAGAATGACAAGA
>RFJV01000369.1 GCA_003694775.1 Chloroflexota bacterium
TTCCGGCTTCGAGGACAATCCGGAAACCGGGCGTAATGACCTGGGCATACATATACCCCTCGCGTGGACATCCCAGACTGGTATCGGGCCACTGCTCCGCTTCAATGGAGACAATCTGAATTTCATCAGGAGACAGGCCTAACCGCTCCGCCAGGTCGGCGATGGCCGCGGCCAGCGGCTCCCTGCTTTCGGGGGGTATATTGGCGTCCGTTGGGGGAGTGGTCATTTTGGCCTCGGATTGGACCGGTACCGGCGAAACCGGCGATACCGGCGAGACAGGTTCGACAATCTCCGCCGGCAGGCGGGTCGGGGTCGGTTTGACCTGTTGGGTGGGTTCAGGCAGGGCCAGGGCCGCGGCAGGCTCTACGGCCTGGGCCTCAAGCGGGACAATATCTTCGGACCTGGCCGCGTCCCCGGCAAGGGTCAGATACAGGACCAGCAGGATAATGCCGGCCACGGCTCCCAGGCCAGCGAGCCCTGAAATGATGACCTTGTGCTGGGCAAACCATTTCCCACTGCGGTTCATAACGTTCACCTCCAACCAGCGGTCTGTGCCGCCAGACTTTTAAATTCAGGCCGGATTTCCGCCGCGGGTTGCCCGTTTGCTGGCGGTTATATCCGGCTCTGAATAGTAGACGTCCGTTGGAGGGAGATGGTTCCCGGCAGGCAGGTCTGGCATCTCAGGCAAGCAGACGTTCTTCTGTTTCTCCCGGTGTCAGGCCGATAACGACCACCATTTTTTCGGCGGTATTGCGGCCCGCGGCCACTTCAATCTGGTGCGTCTCGATTTTCAGCTTCTGGGCCAGAAAGGTGAGCAGAATGTCGTTTGCCTTTCCGTCGACCATCGGGAAAGCCAGGTTGACCCGCAGGGCGTCGCCGTACTTGCCGACGACTTCTGTTTTCTTGCTTTTGGGAACCACGTAGACGGCAAATGCCGACCCTTCTTCTGCCTTGGTAATTTTGAAGTCCCGTTTTATCATCAGACTTTGCTCCCGGTGTTGTCCCTTAAATCAGTAAAGAAATCAGAATATTTCTGATAATATCCAGGGCAAACAGAGCCACAATTGGGCTGAGGTCAATCATACCAATGGTGGTGTATTTTCTCAGCGGGTCGAGAATCGGGTCTGTAATAGAAAACAGGGTTCGGATGAGGGGGTTGTACGGGTCTATCCGAATGCCGGCCATCGGTAGCCACGATATCAGCACCCGAATCAGGATGGCCCACCATAAAACCTGAAACACAATATTGATTGCAAAAGCTAAAAACTCATTCATCGTCGTCGTCCAGACTCCCAAGGTAGCGAGATTTTTGATAGGCGGCCCAGATGGCCTTGGACAGCACGGTCCGGAAGCCGCCTTTTTCCAGTTGATAAAGTGCCTCGGCAGACGTACCGCCCGGCGAGGTAACCATGTTGCGCAGTTCCACGGGGTGGCGCTGGCTGTCGCGGGCAAAGGCAATGGAGCCTTCGATGGTCTGGTAGACCAACTGCTCGGCCACGCGGCGAGAAAAGCCCATATGGACGCCGGCGTCAATCATAGCTTCCATAAACAGGAACACGTAAGCCGGCCCGGTTCCGGACAGGGCGGTCGCCATATCCAGGTAATCCTCATGGTCCACGTACAACTCTTCGCCCAGCGCGGCCAGAATAGCCTGGGCCTGCTGGCGCTGTTTCTCGGTCACTTCGTCGGTGGCCGTCCATACCGACATCCCCTTGCCCACCCGGGCCGGGGTGTTCGGCATAACCCGCACCACCCGGAAGTGATGCAGTTTGCGGCTGATTTTGCGGATGGTTGCCCCGGCAATAATGGATAACACCAGCGCCCGAGAAGGGATGCGCCCGCGCAGTTCTCTGGCAACTTCACTCAATGTTTGCGGTTTGATAGACAGGACGACAATATCCCGCTCTTTTGCCGCTTCGGTATTGCTGGCCGTGGTCTGGACGTTGTAGCGCTGGCTCAGCTTTTCTAGTTGGCCGGGGTACGGGTCGCTGACAATGATATTTTCCGGCGCAATCAGCTCTTTCTTGGTGATACCGGCAATCATTGCCGTAGCCATTGCACCGCCACCAATAAAGCAAATTTTTGTATCCTTCAACATCTTCCTGCAACCTCGGTTTTAGAATTTGAGAGAGTCTTACAGCCGTTCACCGAACAGGGCACGGCCAATACGCACCATTGTTGCCCCTTCTTCAATGGCCACTTCAAAATCGTCGGTCATCCCCATCGACAGCTCCTGCCAGTTCAGGTGGGGCAGTTCCTTCTGCAGAACTTCCCGCAGGCGGGCCAGACTGCGGAAAACAGGCCGGACGGTTTCCGGGTTGTCCGTCCAGGGGGCCATGGTCATCAGGCCCCGGACGACCAGCCGGTCCAGTTCGCCAATTTGGGCGGCGGTGTCGATAAACGTGCCCAGTTGCTCCGGACTGCTCTCCCATCTGTGCAGGGCAAAGCCGTATTTGCTAGCCTCGCCGGACACATTGCACTCCAGCAGAATCTCTACCCGCGGATGCCCGTCCCTGACCGCCAGCCGCTGGAGGCGCTGGGCCAGCTTCAGGCTGTCGACCGAATGTATCAGGGCAAAGCGGCCCAGTACATCGCCGGCCTGCCGGCTCTGCAGGTGGCCGATAAAATGCCAGACCGGTTGCTCCGCTTCCGGCAGGTCGACCAGCCGTTGGGCCACCTGGGCCATTTTTGCTGTCCCTTCGGCGGCCCGGTTTTCACCAAAGTGGCGCAGACCGCACCGCCAGGCTTCGATGACCGTCTCCGGCGGATGGGTTTTGGTGACCGCCACCAGCGTTATCTCCTCCGCCCGGCGACCGGCCCGCCGGGCCGCGGTGGCAATGCGGGCCTGCACGGCTTCTATGTTGGCCGCAATACGGCTCATTCTGCTTCCCCTCGCAACCCGATGATGACCCCAAAGCGACCGGTACGGCCTTTTTCGGCCCGGTGGGAGAAAAACAGGTCGGTGCGGCAGGCAGTGCACAGCCCGGACTGGATGATGGTTTTAACCCCGGCGGCGATGAGCTGGCGGCGGTTGGCTTCCCACATATCAAAGTAGGCCCGGTCGTGGCGGCCATTGCGCCGGATGAACAGCCCATCGGTACTGTCCAGGCTGGTTTGGGCGGCTTCCATCACGTCGGGGCCAACTTCGTAACAGCAAGGGCCAATCGACGGGCCGATAACGGCAATGATGTCTGCTGGCCGGCAGTGGAGCGTCTGCACCATAGCCCGGACGGTGGCCGCGGCGGCCTGCTTCATTGTCCCCCGCCAGCCGGCGTGGGCCAGACCAACCGCCCGGCGGACCGGGTCAAAAAAGAGCAGGGGAGTGCAGTCGCCAAAGCGCATGGTCAGAAAAATGCCCGGTTCGGCGGCGACCAGCCCGTCGGCCCAGCCCATCACCGGCTGGCGATTCTGCCGGGTCACGGTGATGACGTCGGCGCTGTGCTTCAGGTAGCAGGTAACGGTTTCTGCCGGGGTCAGCCCCAGGGCACGGCAGGCCCGGTCGAAGTTCTGGCTGACTGCCAGCGGGTCATCCCCCACCGAGGCGCCAAAATTCAGGCTGGCAAACGGTGGATGGCTGACCCCGCCGTGCCGGGTAAAGATAGCGTGCGTCAGACCGGGATAGGCTTCAAACGCTTGCACGCGGTAGAAGGTCAGGTCTTGCCGGATAATCGGGTGTATGCTGTGGCTGGTCGTTATCATAACAGATGGAGTCTATCGCCAATGAGCCAATGAGTCAATTATCAATGAGCCAA
>RFJV01000370.1 GCA_003694775.1 Chloroflexota bacterium
TCCCCAATCTCTAATCTCCAATCTCCAAACGAAACAGCCAGCTTCCGGCCAGCAGGACACCCAGGCTGACCGACAGCCCCACGTACAGCGGGTCAACCGATTCTGGCCCTAACACGGCCCACAGCACCGCGCTCAGCGGCCCCAGGCCAATGGCCCATACCCCGGCCTTCGGGCTGACATGCCGCGGGGCAAACACCGCGGCCAGCAACGGCCAGAACAGGGTTGCTCCCCGCAGGCCCATCGACAGGAAGCTCCATTCCAGAATCAGCGAATTCAGATTGCCGGATACAAAGGCCAAACCCAGGCCGGTCACGCCCACCACCGCCAGACGGGAGGTCAGCAAAAGCTGGCGGTCGGAGGCGTGGGGGACCAGCCGGCGGTAGATGTCTTCCGTAAACATTGTGCTGACCCCCAGCACCAGCCCCGCGCCGGTGCCGATAGCGGCAATAAACAGCGTGACCAGCACCAGCCCGCCCAGCCAGTCGGGCAAATACTGCAGGATAAACAATGGCAGGGCCTCGCGCGGGGCAATGGTGGGCGCGGTGGCCCGCATGTACAGCCCCACGGCAATCCCGGCCAGGCCAATCGGCGGGATGACCAGCGCGGCTGTGAGCGCTCCCAACCGGGAGGCCGCCGCGTCCCGCCCGGAAAAGACGGCCTGCAGGTAGGTTTGCGTGGACAGCACCCCCACCACCAGCGAAAATCCCGCGGCCAGGTCTGTGCCCACACCCCGGCCAAACAGGCTGAACCAGGGATAGGGGGCAAAAGCGGCCTGGAATCCGGCCAGCCCGCCCCCCAGCCGGTAGGCCAGCACCCCCACCACCACCATCGACAGGTACAGCAGGGCCGTTTTGAACGAGCCGACCAGCCCCGTACTCCACACCCCGCCGAACACAACATAGGCAATGATGACCAGCACCGCCACCAGTGCCGCGGCAAAGGGCGGCATCCCGGTGATGGCAGTCAGCAGGGCAATGATGGATAGAATCTGGCCGACGATGTTGAGAAAAATGCCCAGCGACGAAAACAGGGTCGCCAGCAGGCCGGCCTGGGGGCCATACACCCGGCTCAAAAAACCGGGGCCGGTCGACGCGCCGGAACGCCGCAGGGGACCGGCCAGAAACATCGCCAGCAGAAGGCAGGCAATTCCGCCGCCCAGGGTAAACCACCAGGCGCTGAAGCCGTACTCAAAGGCCAGTTGGGCCGTGCCAATGGTCGACGCGCCGCCGACCAGGGTGCCGATAATCGTGCCGGCCACCACCGGCGCGCTGACCGCCCGCCCGCCGACGGCAAAATCTGCCGCGGTGTGCACCCGCCGGCGGGAGTAGAGGCCCAGCCCGGTCGCCAACAGCAGGGTCAGGATGATGGTCAGCAGGTGTACGGGTGAGAGCATCATCGCAGGGATTCCGGCTTCGCGCGGTCGCCCGGCCACCGCGCGGAGGTAAAAAACACCCCCCGATACCGGAATGGCCGGGGGGTGACGGATTCAGCTTCGCAGTTGGGCGCCGAGTTCCCGCTCCAGCCGCTTGACGATGCTCTTCTGCTGGCGGGCCACCACCTTGTCGGTGAGGGTGCTCTGGTCGGACTGGAAGGTCAGGCTGTAGGCCAGGCTCTTTTTGCCGGGGCCAATCTGCGGTCCGCGGTACACGTCGAACAGGCGCACGCCGACCAGCAGGGGCTGGCCGGTTTGCCAGATGAGGGCCTGCACCCGGTCGGCGGGGATGTCTTCATCCACCACCACGGCAATGTCCTGCTGAACCGGCGGGAAGCGGGGAATGCTCCGCACCACGTGGCCGTCGGGAACCTGGGCCAGCAGGGCATCCAGGTCAAAATCGGCCACCAGCACCGGCTGGCCTTCGTCGATGATGAAATCGTAGGCTTCCACCACTGCCGGATGGAGCTGGCCCAGCAGGCCAATCTCCTGCCCGTTCACCTTGAGCATAGCCGTCCGTCCGGGGTGGTAAGCCGGATGCCGGGCCGGTTCAAAAGCCACTTCGGCCACGTGCAGGCCGTCCAGAATGGTTTCGACCACCCCTTTCAGGTCGAAGAAATCGACCGGTTCCGTGTCGGCGGCCAGCCAGCCGGGTTCTTCGCGCTGGCCGGTCATCACCACGGCCAGCCGCCGCGGCTCGTCCGGCAGGATGTCGTCCGGGCGGGGCAGGTAGATATGCCCGATTTCAAACACCTGCACCCGCTGGTGGTGGCGGGTGTTGGCCGCGGCCACCTCCAGCACGCTGTTGAGCACGCTGTGCCGCATTACCGACCGCTCCGGGGTAGAGGGGTTCGCCAGGGTGATGTACTCGGCCCGGTTGGGGTAATCCTCACCCAGCAAGCGGGCCTCGGCCTGCGGGGTGGTCAGCCGGTAGGTGATGACCTCCTGCAGACCGGCCTGCACCAGCAGGTCGCGGGTCTTTTCTTCGCGGAGGAGGGCCACATTGTCTCGCTGGGGCGGCAGTTCGTCGGCCATTTCGGAGACGGGCAGGCGGTCGTAGCCGTAGATGCGGGCAATCTCTTCCACCAGGTCGGCCCGGCCCGTGGCCGGTTCTGCGGAAATGTCCAGCCGGTGGTCGGGCACGGTCACCCGCAGGTCGCCATTAGCCTGCTGTTCCACGGTAAATTCCAGCGATTCCAGGATGCGGCTGATTTCTTCGGCGCTCAGTTCGACCCCCAGCAGGCGGGACACTTCCGCCGGCGGCAGGTCGACCACCACCGCCGCGGGCGGGTTGGGGTAATAGTCCAGCACGCCCTGGGCGATGGTTCCGCCGGCCAGTTCGGCCATCAGTTTGGCCCCGCGCAGCGCGCCGACCATAGCCTGGGCCGGATGCACGCCCCGGCTGAAGCGGTAGGCGGCCTCGGATTTGATGTTGAGGGCCTGGCTGGTGCGGCGAATGTTGATAAAGTTCCAGGCCGCGGCCTCCAGCAGGATGTTCTGGCTGGTCTCGCTGACCTCGCTTTCCAGGCCGCCCATAATGCCGCCGATGCTCAGGTTGCTCTTGGGGTCGGTCACCAGGATGGAGTATTCCGGGACCTGGTGGGTTTTGCCATCCAGAGTGACCACGGTTTCGCCGGGGTGGGCCAGGCGGGTGATAATCTGCACCGGGCCATCGGGGCCGGCGTATTCATCGGCGCGGGCGCGGAGGATGTCCCAATCGAAGGCGTGGTTGGGCTGGCCCACCTCCAGCATTACGTAGTTGCTGACATCCACGATGTTGTTGATGGGCCGCATGCCGGCCAGCCGCAAGCGTCTCTGCATCCAGTAGGGAGAGGGCTTGACCTGGATGCCCTCAATCAGGATAGCCACAAAGCGGGGATTCAGCTCCGGCTCGGTGGTCTGGATGGTCAGCCGGCCTTCCAGGGGCCGGCCTTTGGCCTCAAAGGTCAGGTCCGGGTAGCGGACCTTCTGGCCGGTCAGGGCGGCCACTTCGCGGGCCACGCCGACAATGGAGGCACAGCGAATCAGGTTGGGGGTCAGGTCGATGTCCAGCACGGCGTCGCCCCAGATGTCTACCAGGGGAGTGCCGGGCGGGGCGGTTTCGTCCCGGTCGATGATGATGCCCTCGTGGTCGTCGCTGAGGCCGAGTTCTTTTTCGGAGCAGAGCATGTGGCGGTTCATAATGCCCCGAATTTTGCGGCCTTTGAGTTTCATTTTTTTGCCGGGTTCATCGGCGTGACCATCGTACACGGTGGCCCCTTCCATCACAAAGGGGGATTTCAGGTTCAGGTGGCGCA
>RFJV01000371.1 GCA_003694775.1 Chloroflexota bacterium
CCTCTGCGGTGCATAAATCACCCGGTTTTCTCTTCGGCAACGTTGGCCGGAGTTGGCCGGAGACTGACCTGACGTTCAAACGTCAGGCTAAATAGCTCAAGGACGTTAAAACGTCCTGAAAATGAGGTTTGGAGGGCGCTTCAGCGTCCTTAAGCCATTCAGCCCGGCGTTTTTAACGCTGGGCCAACTGTCTACCATCTACCATTTGCTGTATTCGCATGGGAGGTTGTATGCCCCACCACATTGACACCGGCGGCGGAGCCGGCGTTGGCGGCGACGTCAATACCCAGGGCGGCACGTTCATCGGCCGCGACCAGATAATTGTTCTCAGCGGCTACAGTGGAGAGCAGTTGGAGCTGGTGCTGGCCCACCTGCGGGAACTGCTGACCGGCGGTCGGGCCAAAATGGAGGCCGACCTGGCGGCCCGGCGACTGCACATTCAGGCCCCGGATGCGCCGGCAGTGACCCTGTCGGATGCGGCGGCTGAGGATTTGC
This sequence comes from Chloroflexota bacterium, assembly GCA_003694775.1. Taxonomy (GTDB): domain Bacteria; phylum Chloroflexota; class Anaerolineae; order 4572-78; family J111; genus J111. The sequence continues at coordinate 496 of RFJV01000371.1, forward strand.
TCTCTGCGGCCCGGCGGATGTCGGGGGAGCGGGCCTATCTGGCCGCGCTGATGGTGCACCCCCGCTATGCCCGCTGGGCAAAACAGTTTGTGCCCCTGTCTGGGCAGATGACTGCCCTGCGCCGTCCGCCGGGCTGGCTGGATGCCCCGCCGGAATTCATTCTGCTGGAAGTGCACGGCGACGGCCCCCAGCGGCAAATCGAGCGCATTCGCCTGGACGATGTCACCCAGGCCATCCAGAAGCATCCGGCGCTGGTCATCCTGGGCGAACCGGGGGCCGGCAAGACCACCACCCTGTACCGGCTGGGCTGGCAGGCGGCCCGGGACCGTCTGCAAACCGGGCAGGGCCGTCTGCCGCTGTTTGCCCCGCTGGCCGAGTACGGCGAGGCATACGCCTCACCGCTGGAATTTCTGCAGGCGCTGGCCCGCCGGCATCTGGGCGAGGGCTTCGACCTGCCGGCGGCCTTGCGGGCCGGTCAGGTACTTCTGCTGGTCGACGCGCTCAACGAGATGCCCTTTGCCACCGGCCGGGCCTACCGCCGGCGGGTGCAGGCCTGGCGGCAGTTTGTGCAGGAGTGGCCGGGCAACCAGATGGTTTTTACCTGCCGCAGTCTGGATTACAGCGAGCCGCTCGACCTGCCGCAGGTGGAAATCGAGCGGATGGACGACGCACGGGTGCAGGATTTTCTGAGCAAATACCTGCCGACGGAGCTGGCCCGGCAGGTGTGGCAGAAGCTCAAAGACCGGCCCTTGCTGGCGCTGGTGCGCAATCCGTACTACCTGAGTATGCTGGCCTTCATTGTAGCCCAGGAGGGCAGGTGGCCGGCCAACCGGGCCAGGCTGTTCGAGAGCTTTGAGCAGGTGCTGTGGCGCCGTGAGGCCGGGCGCAATCATCCGGACTGGCCCGGCCCGGAGCGGATGAGCCGGGCGCTGGTCCGGCTGGGCTATGCCTTCCAGGAGCGGGGTGAAGGCACCCGTCTGCCCCGGAGTGCAGTGCAGGAGATTCTGGCGGCGGAGGGCGGCCGGCCGGAAGCGGTTCTGCGGCTGGCCCTGTCGGCCAGTCTGCTGGATACGGAAAGTCCGCCGGATGCTCAGGCCGAGGAGCAAATCCGTTTTTACCACCACCAACTGCAGGAATATTTTGCCGCTCGCGGCCTGCTGGCCCGCTTTGCCGGCGGGGAAGACCTGACCGGGCTGTGGAAACAGCCGCGGTACAGGCAGGAAATGCCCGACCCCGGCAAGCTGGGGCTGTTGGACCCCCTGCCGCCCCCGCCGCCCACCGGCTGGGAAGAGACCACCATTCTGGCCGCGGCCCTGGCCGACGACCTGCCGGCCTTTGTGGCCGCGGTTCAGCGGGTCAACCCTGTGCTGGCCGGGCGCTGTCTGCTGGAAAGCGGGGCGGCAGGTGAAGAAGGTCTCCGGGAGGACCTGCGCCAGAACCTGCTGGCGGAGACCCGCCACCGCCGGGTGCATCTGCGCTACCGGATAGCGGCCGGAGAGGTGCTGGGCCGCCTGGGCGACCCCCGCTTCACCCGGCTGGAGGTTGGCGGCCAGCCGGTGATACTGCCGCCCTTTGTCTACCTGCCCGGCGGCGAGTTCTGGATGGGGACCTCTGTGTGGGAGGCCCTGCGCCTGGCCCTCAAAAGGGAGCTGGAAACCGGCGAACGGCCCCGTCACCGGGTGGCGCTGGACCCGTTCTGGATGGGCCGTTTTCCGGTGACGCGGGCCGAGTACGCCTGTTTTGTGCAGGCCGGCGGCTACGATACCGAACGGTACTGGACGCCGGCAGGCTGGGCCTGGCGCCGCGGGGAGGACCCCGGCGGCGGCCCGGTTGATGACGTCATAAAACTCCTGCGCACCCTGCGCCAGGACCCGGCTCTGCGCCGGCAGGTTGACAGGTATTTTTCCCCACAGCAGGTAGAAGTCTTTGAGATGCTCCTGCAGATTGAGGACGAGGCCCAACTGCGGAAGATGGTAGGGCAGGGCTACGAGCGGGAGCGGGACCGGCCGGCTTATTGGCAGGACAGCCGCTACAGCAACCCGGCCCAGCCGGTGGTGGGCGTTACCTGGTACGAGGCGCTGGCTTACTGCCGCTGGCTGGCGGAGATGATGATGCAGGAGGAGGGTTTAAGGGTAAAGGTTGAAGGGCAGGCGGAGATGCTGGTTCTGGAAGGGGGGCAGTGGCAGGTGGGCTTGCCCACGGAAGCGCAGTGGGAATATGCGGCCCGCGGGCCGGCGGGCCGGCGCTACCCGTGGGGCCAACGCTGGCAGGCGGAGGCGGCCAACACCATTGAGAGCCATATTCTGCGGCCCACGCCGGTGGGGGTCTTTCCGGAGGGGGAAACGCCGGAAGGCATTGCCGACCTGGGGGGCAACGTATGGGAATGGACGGGCAGTCTGTACCGGCCTTACCCGTACCGGGCCGGGGATGGCCGCGATGACCCGGAAGCATCCGGGCCGCGGGTTGTGCGCGGCGGCTCGTGGAACAACAATCGGAGGCTCGTGCGGGCCGCCATCCGCGGCTGGGACCTTCCGTGCTACTTCTTCAATTACTTCGGGTTTCGGGTAGTGCTGTCCCGGCAAAGCTGGCGGCGGCGTCAGCCGCCGGGAAAAAAGGGGTTGGGTTCTGAATCCTGAATTCTGAATTCTGGGGGGGTGCAGGGGGGCACAGCC
>RFJV01000372.1 GCA_003694775.1 Chloroflexota bacterium
ACCGACATCACCAGCTCGTTCTTTTTCAGGAAGACCAGCCCCTGCTCCTCGTTGTAGTCTACCACAATATGGTCGCCAGACTTGAATTCCCCGCGCAGAAGTTTGACCGACAGCGGCGATTCTACCCGCTTCTGCAGGGTGCGCCGGAGCGGCCTGGCGCCAAAGGCCGGGTCGTATCCCTGCTCGGCCAGCCAGACACGGGCCGCATCGGTCAGTTCTATCGACACCCCGTGCTCGGCCAGGCGGCTGGCAATTTCGCGCATCTGCAGGTCCACAATCTGGATGACATGCTCTTTGGTGAGAGTGTGGAAAATGATGATTTCATCGATGCGGTTCAGGAATTCGGGCCGGAAATGGCGGCGCAGGGCATCGTGGATGTCGCGCTTGAGCCGGTCATCCTCAAACGTACCGGGGTCTCCCTGCTGGCGGAAGCCCAGCGTGCCCCCTTTGGGGCCAAAGGCTGTACCGATGTTGCTGGTCATAATGACCACCGTGTTGGTGAAGTCCACATGATGGCCGTGTCCATCGGTCAGGCGGCCTTCCTCCAAAATCTGGAGCAGGGCATTCCAGACATCGGGATGGGCCTTTTCAATCTCATCGAACAGCACCACCTGGTACGGACGGCGGCGGACGGCTTCGGTAAGCTGACCGCCCTCATCGTAGCCGACGTAGCCCGGCGGCGCACCAAACAGCCGGCTGACGGTGTGGGACTCCCGGTACTCGCTCATATCAATGCGGAGCAGGGCGTCCTCATCATCAAACAGGAACCAGGCCAGGGCCTTGGCCAGTTCGGTTTTGCCCACGCCAGAACTGCCCAGGAAGAGGAAACTGCCGGTAGGCCGCCGCGGGTCCTTCAGACCGGAACGCGCCCGGCGGATGGCGTCGCTGATGGCATTGATAGCCTCATCCTGTCCCACCACCCGCTGGTGCAGGGCTTCTTCCATATGGAGCAGTTTTTCCGCTTCGGTCTGAAGCATATCCTGCAGGGGGATACCCGTCCAGCTGGATACCACCTGGGCGATGTCGCTTACATCGACCACTTCGTCCAGGTTTTTCTCCTGCCGCCAGATGTCCCGCTCTTTTTCAAATTCGGCTTGCAGGCGCAGGCGTTCGGCCTTGAGTTCCGCGGCCCGTGCCCAATCCTGCTGTTGGCCGGCCTCCGCCTCCTCCTGCTGAAGCTGGTTGAGCCGCTTTTTCTTCTGCCGCAGGTCTTCCGGCATGGAATAGATTGCCACCCGCAGTTTACTGGCCGCCTCATCAATCAGGTCGATGGCCTTATCGGGCAGGTGGCGGTCGGTAACATAGCGGTGCGCCAGGCGGGCCGCGGCCTGCAGGGCCTCATCGGTATAGGTGATGCCGTGGTGCTCCTCGTACCGGTGCTTGAGGCCGCGCAGCATTTCGATGGTCTCCTCCACGGTCGGCTCGTCAACAAAAACCGGAGCAAAACGGCGCTCCAGGGCCGGGTCCTTTTCGATGTACTTGCGGAATTCGTCCAGCGTGGTGGCTCCGATACAGCGCAGTTCCCCGCGGGCCAGAGCCGGTTTCATCATATTGCTGGCATCTACCGCGCCCTGGGCCGCGCCGGCTCCCACCACAGTATGCAGTTCGTCGATAAAGAGAATGATTTCTCCCTGGGCGCGCTGAATTTCTTCCAGCGCGTTCTTCAGACGCTCCTCAAATTCCCCCCGGAAGCGGGAACCGGCAATCATCGCCCCCAAATCCAGGCTGATGACCCGCTTGCCCATCAGAATTTCCGGCACGTCGTCGCTGGCAATCTTCTGGGCCAGCCCCTCGACAATGGCGGTTTTACCCACGCCCGCCTCGCCGATAAGCACCGGGTTGTTCTTGGTGCGCCGCGACAAAATCTGGATAACCCGCAGAATCTCGTCGTCGCGGCCAATCACCGGGTCCAGCTTCCCTTCTGCGGCCATAGCCGTCAGGTCGCGGCTGTATTTTTCCAGGGTGCGGTAGCGGGTTTCGGCATGCGGGGTGGTGACTTTCTGTCCCCCGCGTATCTCCTCGATAGCATTGAGCACCGCGGTTTTGGATACTCTGGCCTCCTGGAGCAACCGGGCCGTTGGGGTATTCCGCTCCCCGCACATTGCCAGGAAAATATGCTCGGTAGAGATGTACTCATCCTGCATATTCTTGGCTTCTTCGCCGGCGTTATCCAGCACCCGCTTCAGGCGAGGCGTAATGTAGACCTGCCCCACGGCCATGTTGACCATCCCCCCTACGCGAGGGGTCGCCGATAGAATCCGGTCCAGCCGGTCCATTAACAGTTCCGGGTCAACGCCGATTTTTTCCAGGATTTGGGGCACCAGACCGTTAGGCTGTTCCAGCAGGGCCAGGAAAAGATGCTCCACGTCGGCCTGGGTATGCTGGTAGCGCTGTAATATTTCATAAGCGCGCATCGCGGCATCCTGGGCGCGCTCGGTGAACCGGTCAAAACGCATCATAAGC
>RFJV01000373.1 GCA_003694775.1 Chloroflexota bacterium
AATCTAACCAAATTCCAACTATCTTTTGAGAGAGTTCCCATTCTTCTATGCTACATTAGGATAATCGGGGGAGAAACACCTGCACCATCCCCACAAATCTTTCCAGGGGACCCATTGATGCACATCGGCGTCGACGCCGCCATATGGCAGAATAAACGAGGCTACGGACGGCACGCGCGGGCACTGCTGGCCGCGCTGGTCGGACTGGACCGGGCCAACCGGTACACCCTGGTCGCCGACTCGCCGCAGGGACTGGACGACGTGCCCTCCCAGGCCGGCCTCCGGCTGGTCAATGCGGACGCGCCAGCCGCGGTGGCCGCGGCGGCCAATGGACACCGCTCCCTGCGCGATATGTGGCATATGAGCCGCGCCCTGTCCGCACCGGAGTTCGACCTCCTGCTTTTCCCTACCGTTTACAGCTACGTGCCGGTCATCAGCCCGGCCCGAAAGCTGGTCATCATCCACGATGTCATCGCCGAAAAATTTGCCCGCCTGACCCTGCCCACCCCCACCGCCCGCCTCTTCTGGAAAGCCAAAGTGGCCCTGGGACGCCGGCAGGCCGATGCCATCATTACCGTGTCCGACTACTCCCGCCGGCACATCATCGAACACTTCAACCTGCCGCCGGAACGGGTCCACGTGGTCGGCGAGGCCAGCGACCCGGTTTTTCGCCGGCTCAACAGGCCGTCGCTCAGCCCCCGGCTCCGGTCGCTGGGCCTCCGCACCGACCACCGCATGGTGGCCTACGTGGGCGGTTTTGGCCCGCACAAAAACCTGACCACGCTGGTCAATGCCTTTGCCCGCCTTGCCGCCGACCCCGCCCTGGCAGATGTCCGGCTGGTGATGGTCGGCGAAAACAAAAAGGAAATCTACCTCAGCGACTTCCAGACCATCCAGCGGCAGGTCGACCGGCTGGGGCTGGCCGGGCGGGTTATCTTTACCGGCTTTCTGTCCGATGAAGAGCTGGTCATCCTGCTCAACTGCGCTGCGGTGCTGGCCCTGCCCTCGCTGATGGAAGGGTTTGGCCTGCCGGCTGTAGAAGCCGCGGCCTGCGGCTGTCCGGTCGTTGCCACCACGGCCAGCCCCCTGCCCGACCTGCTGGGAGACGGCGGCCTGTACATTGACCCCTACCGCCAGGACGAACTGGAAGACGCCCTGCGCCGGGTGCTCACCTCGCCGGCGCGGCAACAGCAAATGAGCCGGGCCGCCCTCACCGCGGCCCAACAGCTAACCTGGGAAGCCGCGGCCCGCCAGCTTCTCCAGGTCATTCAAACGGTGATGGAACAATGAGCCGACCCTTGAATTTTCTCCATTTAACCACATTTTACCCGCCCTACAGCTTTGGCGGAGACGCCATGTACATTTACCGCCTGTCGCACGTGCTGGGTGAGGCCGGGCATCACGTAGACGTTGTACACTGTGTGGACTCCTACCACCTCCAGCATCCGGAGGAACCGGAAATCCCGTTCCGCGAGCATCCCAACGTGCACCGCTACGACCTGCGGAGCAAGTTCGGCTGGCTTTCGCCCCTGCTGACCCACCAGACCGGCCACCCTGTGCTCAAGCACTCCCGCCTGCAGGAAATCTTCAACAGCAAACCCTACGATGTCATTCACTACCACAACATTTCCCTGCTGGGGCCGGGCGTGCTGATGCTGGAACCGGCCCGCGGACAGGCCGTAAAGCTGTACACCACGCATGAGCACTGGCTGGTCTGCCCGATGCATGTCCTGTGGAAGTTCAACCGCCAGGCCTGCGACACCCCGGAATGCCTGCGCTGTACCCTGATGGCAAAACGCCCGCCCCAACTGTGGCGCTACAACGGCCTGCTCGACCGGGCCAGCCGGCACGTAGACCGATTTGTATCGCCCAGCCGCTTCACGGCCCGCATGCACGCCGAGCGCGGCTTTTCCCAGCCGGTCGGCCACCTGCCCTACTTCATCGACCGGGCCGACCAGGACTGGCAGGCTCCCGGTCCGCGTCCCCAGGAGTCGCCGTACTTCCTGTTTGTGGGCCGGCTGGAAATCATCAAGGGCCTGCAAACCCTGATTGACCTGTGGAACCGCTACCAAATTCCGTTCGACCTGCTGGTTGCCGGCAGTGGAACCCACGCCGAGGCCCTGAAAGCCCAGGCCAGCGGAAACCACCGCATCAAGTTTTTGGGCGCCCTGCCGCAGAAAGCGCTGGGCAATCTGTACGTCCACGCCGTAGCGACCATTGTCCCTTCCATTACGTACGAAACCTTCGGCATGATTATCATCGAATCGTATGCCCGCAAAACACCGGTGATTGTCCGCAATCTGGGCGCACTTCCGGAAGTAGTGGAGGAAAGCGGCGGCGGCTTTGTGTACGATTCGGAGGCGGAGCTTCTGTCGGCGGTTCACCAGCTGGCAACTTTGCCCGGTCTGCGCCGCGACCTGGGCCAGCGGGGATACCGTACCTTTATCCGGCGCTGGTCAAAAGAAGCCCACCTCAAACTCTATTTCGACCTGCTGGAGCAGACCAGCCGCGAGAAGTACGGCACTGTTCCCTGGAAGCAAGCCCCCCACCCGGCGCACACCACCGTTACCGCCCAGGCGGCCTGAGTGGGGATAGGGATTGGAGATTTTGATTTGGCAAAACGAAAAGAACTGCTCATCAATTTAGCTTTAGCGGTTGGCGGACTGGTGTTTCTGCTGGTGGTGCTGGAAATTGGCTTCCGCCTGGTAGAGGGGCTGGAGGCCCGCGCCCAGAGCCAGGGCGAACCCTGGGCCGTGTACGACCCTGACCTCAAGTACCGTCCCCGGCCCAACCACGATGACTTCAACGCCGACGGCCTGCGCGATGACCCGATTGCACCGGTCAAAACAAAATTCCGCCTGCTCATGCTGGGCGACTCGGTGGCCTTTTACGGCGATTCTATCAGCGATACGTTTCCGGGCCGGCTGGAAACCGCCCTCAACCAGGACGAGGCCCTGACCCCCACCGAGGTCATCAATGCCGGGGTCCGGGGCTACACCAACCTGCAGGAGCTAATCTTCCTGAAAAAATACGGTCTGCAATTCCAGCCCGACCTGGTGGGCGTTGCCCTGGTGCTGAACGATATGCACCCTTACCTGCACGAATTCAAGGTAGAAAACGGCAAAATTGTGGGGCAGGAATACGTGTTTGCCCAGGAAGCCGTCCAGTCTGTTGACAGCCCGCTCTACCGGCTGGCCCGGAAAAGCCGCCTGCTGGTCTGGCTCCGGCGACAGCTCAGCATTTTTGATGATATGATTAACGTCTACGCCCAGGAAGGCTATACCTTTGACTACCGCCCCGACTTCAACACTGCCTGGAAAGAGAAGCCGTGGCAGGATGTCGAACGGCAGATGGCAGAAATGGTGCAGTTGGGACAGGAAAACGGCTTCCGGGTGTTTGTGGTCATCTTTCCCTTTGGCGAGCAGTACCGCGAAGATTACCTGGCCCGCGACCGGGATTACGTGCTCTTTCCCCAGACCCGCATGCAGGCTATCTGCCAATCGCTGGATATGCCCTGCCTGGACCTGTACCCCATCCTCACCCGTGACGACCTGATTGCCGACGACATCCACCTGACCCAGGCCGGGCGGGAAAAAACCGCCCAGGCTATCGCCGGCTTTTTGAAAGAAAACAACCTCATTCCGAGCCGGTAAGGAACAGTGCCTTTGCTGCCAGATTTTGTCTATTCAGGAATTCCAATTAAAACGTCTGCCGACACCCCGGACCGGCCCCTGACCTCCCGGCGACTGCCGGCGGTGCTGTGGCTGGCCCTGGTGAGCCTGGCCCTGGTGCTCTCTCTGCGCCAGTTTGATGCCTTCCAGCTCGGCGCGTACCGGGACGACTCCCTGTACGTTTTGCTGGCCCAATCGCTGGTTTCGTCGGATGCGTACGGCCTTATTAACGGGCCGGGAGCCGCCGGACGGGTCGCCTTTCCGTTTGGCTTCCCGCTGTTGCTGGCCCCCCTGGCCGCCCTCTTCCCCGACCGGCCCACCCTCCTGCGGCTGGTTCCGCTGGCGGCCACACTGGTCAATGCCGGACTTCTCTTCTGGGGCTGGCGCTGGTTCAGCCGGCGGTCGCAGTGGTGGGGGCTGGCGGTCAGTGCCCTGTACCTGCTGGCACCGTTTGTGCTGGAGCACAGCCGGCAGGTGATGTCGGAACCGGTGTTCCTGATGTTCAGCCTGCTGGGCTTCATGTTGACCGAGCAGATGGCCCGGCGGCAGGAAAAACGGGGGCACGCCTTCTGGCTGGGAGCGGTGCTGGCCTTTATTCCCTTCACCCGGACGGTGGGGGTTGTCTTTGTGGGGGCCATATTGGCCTACCTGCTGTACCGCCGCGGGCTGGACATCTGGCCCCAACTGGCCCTGGCCGCGGGAACAGCCGCCGCCGTGGTGGCTCTGGTGGTGGCGGTGACGCCGGTCCGGGCGGCAGACCTTCTGCCGCTGGACTATTTCCACCGCTCCGACGCGGCGGTCATCACTGCCGGCGCGGCCCTGCCCGACCCCACCCCTGCCGTGGCCTCTAAAAGCCGTCTGGCCCGGCTGGTGCAGGACTACCTGATTGACGGCGGCCAACAGCACCTGGGCGAAGACCTGCGCGACGCAGTGCTTCCCTTTGGCGGCGGCAGTCGGGAGCAGGCCCTGGGCCTGCGGCTGGGCCTGCCCAATCTGCCCCACCTCATCGGCTACCTGACCTTCATCCTGCTGGTGCTGGGCTGGGGACGCTGGCTCCGGCAGGAGGGCTTGTCGGTGTTCAACTTTGCCGGTATATTATATTTTGGAGCAATGTTCCTGTGGGTGTGGGAAGGGCCGCGACTGCTGTACCCCATCCAACCCCAGCTTGAATTCGGTATGCTGTTGGGCATAGAAGCCGTTCTGGCCGGTCTGGGTGCACTGCTTCCTCTGACCCTCCGCCGGCGGCAGGTCGCCATAACCGCGGTAGTGATACTGCTGGCCGGGATTTCGCTGGTCAAAAACCTGTCTGCCAGCAACAGCCGGGACCACACCGGCGACCTGCGGGAGCGCACCACCTGGATTACCGCCCATACCCCACCAAACGCCGTCATCATGACCGAACTGCCGGAAGTGGACTACCTGTACAGCGGACGCAAAACCGTGGCCTATCCGTTCTGGGACCAGGCCCTGTCGGCAGACGGGCTGGCGGCCTACCTGGCGCAAAGTGGGGCAGACTACGTGCTGGTGGTGCCGGAAATGGTCTGGCTGGACGAATTTACCCCCACTATCAGCGACGAAATGGAACCGATTCTCCCTCTGCTGGACGAACTGGCGGCCAGGGGACGGATTATTCCGGAATACGTGGATGAAACGGGTTTTCTGACCGTTTACCGCGTCAACCGGCAGAAAGCAGGTCAACCATGAATTCAACCGGTGCTGTCAGGCCAGCCGCCCGGCATGCGGCCCTGGCCGGTGTTCTGCTCTCCGTGGGGCTGAATGCCGGGGGACAGGTGCTGTTCAAAGCCGCCCGCCTGGCCCATCCCGACGCCTCCCTGCCGATGCTGTTTCTGTACCCCCAAACCTGGCTGGGCTTTCTGGTATACGGACTGTCGGCGGTCTGCTGGCTGTGGGTGCTGACCCGCGCCCAGCTTTCCTTTGCCTATCCCCTGCTGGCACTGACCTTTCCGCTGGTGGTCATCCTGTCCAGCCTGCTCTTTGCCGAGGTGGTCACACCGCTCCGCTGGGCAGGGGTGCTGGTGATTGTGGTCGGTGTATCATTACTGGCCAGGACATAAACCAATGAACTTTACCGCCTATGCCATGTTGCTCCTGGTAGTGGTTATCGGGGTAGCCGGCCAGCTATTACTCAAGCAGGGGATGCTCCAGCATACCGGCACACGGCTGGTCGACATGCTGGCTCTGGTGCGTAACGTGCCGGTGATAGCCGGATTTGCCTGCTACGGCGCGTCGACCCTGCTGTATTTCAAAGTACTGTCTGAGCTGGAACTATCGCTGGCCTACCCGACCATCAGCCTGGGATACGTGCTGGTTCTGCTCCTGTCGCGGCTGTTCTTCGGCGAGAGGGTCAGCCGGGCGCGGTGGGGCGCGGCCGGCATCATCTGCCTGGGCGTGGCGATGGTCGGGCTGGGCGCGAATTAACAGAGGGAAGAGGACTATGCAAGAGGAGAAACAACACGTGATACCATCAACTATGAACCGCAACGGCGACCAGCAGGTCGTCATTATCGGCGGTGGGCCGGCCGGCCTGACCGCGGCGTACGAACTGATTACCCGGCACAACATCCGCCCGGTGGTGTTTGAAAAACTGGATAAAGTGGGCGGTATCGCCCGGACAGAGAATTACAAGGGCTACTATTTTGATATGGGCGGACATCGCTTTTTTACCAAATCCAAAGAGGTTCAGCGCTTCTGGAAAGAGGTAATGGGCGATGATTTCCTCCGCCGACCCCGGCTGTCGCGCATTTTCTACAACGACAAATTCTTCCACTACCCGCTCAAGCCATTCAATGCCCTGATGGGATTAGGACTATACGAAAGCGTCCTGATAATGGCCAGCTACATTCGCTGGCAAATTTTCCCCTACCGCCAGGAAGAAACATTTGAGCAGTGGGTCACCAACCGCTTTGGCAAACGGCTGTTCCTGACCTTCTTCAAAACCTACACCGAAAAGGTGTGGGGCATTTCCACCTCGGAGCTGAAAGCCGAATGGGCCGCCCAGCGAATCAAAAACCTGTCGCTCAAATCGGCCATTGTCAGCATGTTTGTCAAACCGAACACAAAAATCACCACCCTGATTGAAGAGTTTGACTACCCGCGGCGCGGGCCGGGGATGATGTGGAACGCGGTCAAAGAGGCCGTGGAGCGCCGCGGCGGGTCGGTTCAGCTCAATAGCGACGTGGTGGGCATCCACCGCCAGGGCAACCGCATCACCGCGGTAGAAGTGGCCTGCAACGGCTACCGGCAGGTGGTCCCCGGCGACTCCTTTATCTCCAGCATGCCGGTAACGGAGTTCATCCGCTACCTCGACCCGCCGCCGCCCAAGCCTGTACTCGATGCCGCCCACCGGCTGAAGTACCGCGATTTCCTGACCGTCTGCCTGGTGGTCAACAAAAAAGAGCTGTTCCCGGACAACTGGATTTACATTCACGACCCGCGCGTCAAGGTGGGCCGCATCCAGAACTTCAAGAACTGGAGTCCGGAAATGGTTCCCGACCAGTCCAAGACCAGCCTGGGGCTGGAGTACTTCTGCAACGAGGGCGACGAGCTGTGGACGATGGCCGATGAAGACCTGATAGAGCTGGGCAAACAGGAAATTGAGCGCATCGGCCTGGCAAAGTACGAGGATGTAGAGGACGGCAGTGTCTTCCGGGTGCCCAAATCATACCCGGTGTACGACTCAGAGTACAAGGAGCATCTGGAAACCATCAAGGAATACCTGGCAACGCTGGAAAACTTCCAGACAATTGGACGGAACGGCCTGCACCGGTACAATAACCAGGACCACGCCATGCTGACCGGTATGCTGGCGGTGCGCAACCTGATGCTGGGCGAAAGCAACAACCTGTGGGTAGTCAACGCGGAGCAGGAATACCACGAAGAAATCGCCGAAGACGTGGAAGCCGACCCCGAAGTGGTCACCGAGGTAGTAAAGGAGGCGCTGGCGCACATCTTTACCCGGCTGGACCCGCTGGCCTTTGGCCTGGCGCTGGGACTAATCCTGGGGCTGGCTGTGTTTGCCGCCACGGCCCTGCTTCTTCTGCGCGGCGGGCCGGTTGTAGGGCCGCACCTGCAGTTGCTGAGCAACTTCTTTATTGGCTACAGTGTAACCTGGCCCGGCGCGCTGATTGGACTGCTGTACGGCGTGGTGGTGGGGTTTGTGTTCGGCGGGCTGTTTGCCTACCTGCGCAACACGGCCATGTTCCTGCATATGGCCTACATCCAGCGCCGGTCCGAGCTGAATCTGCTCCGAAGCCTGTTTGATTATATCTAGAGATTGGAGATTAGAGATTGGAAACTATGCCTGAACGAAAAGAGTCCCTGGAACAGCTGGTTTTAACCCGCGTGATGCGCCTGAACGCCACCATTCACGGCCTGGTGTTTGGTCTGGTGGCCGGGCTGGCCCTGTTTATTGCCACTAACTGGCTGATTTTGAAAGGCGGGCCGATTGGCCCGGAGGGCGAACCCATCATCGGCCCGAACCTGTGGCTGTTGAGCCAGTTCTTTTACGGCTATTCTGTCACCTTTGTCGGCAGTCTCATTGGCTTTGCCTATGCCTTTGCTGTTGGATTTGTTGCCGGGTTTTTGATTGCCCAGATTTACAACTGGATTGTCGACTTCCGGGAATACCGCGCCCGGCGCAGTGCCTGAACCCGATGTCTGCCAGCCGGATTGCCATCCTGATGTACCACGCCCTCGACGACCGGCGGTCGGCGATTACCCTGCCGCCGGACCGGTTTGAGCGGCAGGTGCGGTGGCTCCGCCAGAAGAAAATCCCCATCCTCAGCCTGGCCCAGCTCTGCCAGGGCCTGAGCGGTCAGGGCGACCTGCCGCCGCGGGCCGCGGTGCTGACGTTTGACGATGGTTTTGAAAGCGTCTATACCCGCGCCTTTCCGGTTCTGCAGAAATATGCCGCGCCGGCAACGGTCTTTCTGGTGAGCAGTTACATCGGGCAAAAGAACGACTGGCCCGGCCAACCGGCGGCAGTGCCCCGCTACCGGCTGATGGACTGGCCGCAAATCCGGGAAATGGCTCGCCACGGGATAGAGTTCGGCGGGCACACGGCCACCCATCCCCCTCTGGACGACCTGCCGTCCCCGCGCCTGCGAGAAGAGGTGGTCGCCTCCCGGCGCCGGCTGGAAGATGGCCTGGGCCGGTCGGTGCACTATTTTGCCTACCCCTACGGCCGGTCGTCACCGCAAGTGCAGGCCGTGGTGGCCGGGGCCTACCGCGGCGCCTGCACCACCCGGCTGGCGCAGGTCGACCAGACCGACCACCCGCTGGCCCTGCCGCGGGTGGAAGCGCTGTACGTTTCCTCCCCGGTACTGCTGGGCCTGCTGTTCGCCCTGCCGGGGCCGGCGTACCTGACCCTGCGCGGCCAGCTTCGACACCGGGCCGGGCAAATCCTGGGCCGGGCGTGGGTGTAGAATTGCCTGACCGGCAGTTTTTTCCTATCATGTCCCCAAACTCCCCAGGCCGGAGGGTCAACCGTGCTCATTTACCCCGACGACCGGGTGCTGGTGGTGGTGATGAACAACCAGGCCGACTGGCAAAGGGTGCTGGACGAAGGCTGGTACCGCATTCCGGTAAAACACGCGCCGGAGGCTGTCCCCAATATTGACATTCTGGCCTTTTACTTTACCCGTGCTTTTGCCGACAACCGCTGGGCGGTGCACTACTACGCGCGGGTTACCGGCCATGAACTGGCAACCCGCCGCGACCTGATTCCCGCCGAGACGAACCATCCGCGGGCCGGGGCGTGGTACTACAAGCTCCAGCTTGGCCCCATCCAGCACAAAATACCCCCCATTCTGGCCGGCAGGTGGAAGCGTATTACCTTTATTTTGACTACCGGAGACAGGTTCGAGGCCGCCGAGGAGATTGGCGACCTGTTCGACCGGTCGGGGCAGTTTGTCACCCTGAAAGAGGAACAGCTTGCCTGGTGGTAGCCGGCTCCGCCCGCTATTCCGAGAAGGGAATCGTCACCGCCGGCATGTCGCCGCTGTACCGGTCGTAAATCAGGACAAAGCCAGTTTCGTCCACGGGAACCTGCACGCAGATATTGCCCGACATCGACTGTCCGGGCAGAAGCGTGCCGTCTACCGCGTCCGGAACAACCCCACAGCGGGTTTCTTCGCCGTAGGTGGTGTAGGGGGTTTTCAAACTGCCCATCACCTTGAAGTCGCTTTCATCCAGCTTTATCGGGGTCTGCGGGTCGCCCGATACGTTGGTAATGCGGAGCGTGACCAGCATCATCCGCCGGCCCGGAAGCGGCGGGTCGTTGAACTGGTTGTGGGCCTGAATCAGGGGCCAGGCATCGGCCTTGAGGTCGATAATTTCAATTTTCAGGCCATCCCACGTTTCTCCCTGCCCCAGCACCGGCCCCGTCGAGGCCCCAGCCGCGGCAGAGAGGGCGGCCTCGGTGGCCTTGAGCGCCACTTCTGTGGCCCGCGCCGACACCGCTGTGGCCGTAGCACTGGCCGCAGTGGCGGCCACCTCGGCCTGCAGACGGGTCTCCCGCTCTGCATTGGCCGTTTCTGCCGTGGCCGTAGCCGGCAGGTTGGGGGTCGGCTGAACCGCCCGCCAGGTGACAATCCCCACCGCCGTACCGGCCAGAATCACTGCCCCGCCGACAATGAGGAGAAAGATAGCTTTCTGACGGGCAAACGGGCTGTTCATTCTGCAGAGGATTCGGGGCCGGACTTTTTGAACGGAATTTCCAGGTGCACCGTGGTCCCTTTACCCCGCGCGGAATCGATGGTGCATTCCCCACCGACCAACTGCGCCCGCTCGTCCATATTGATAAGCCCCAGGCTGGTGCGCTGGTCGTAAGAGGAAATGGTTTTCTTTACGTCAAACCCCACGCCGTTGTCCTTAATTTCTACCACCAGCCGCTCGGCATCGGCAGACAGGGCGATAAGAATTTCCGACGCCTCGGCATGCTTCTTGGCATTGCCGATAGCCTCCTCCACAATGGCAAAGACCACCCCCTCGGCATCCTTGCTTAGCTGACCATCATATCCCCGGTTGACCACCCGCACCGAGAACGGCTCGGTGACGTTCAGGCGGTCGGCCAGCTGGTTCAGTGCCGGAACCAGGCCCTGGGTCTCCAGGATGACCGGGCGCATGGCAAACAGCATCGTCCGAATCTCGTGGGT
Organism: Chloroflexota bacterium; assembly: GCA_003694775.1. GTDB lineage: Bacteria > Chloroflexota > Anaerolineae > 4572-78 > J111 > J111. The sequence continues at coordinate 10,847 of RFJV01000373.1, forward strand.
GGTGCGGTGGGCAATTTCTTCGACCTTGACCAGTTCTTCGTAGGCCTTGGCCGTTTCGTTGTTCTGCACCAGCATCTTGATGAAGTTGAGCCGCATAGCAATAGCCGCAATCGACTGGGTAGGGCCGTCGTGCAGGTCGCGGGCCAGCTTGCGCCGGGCTTCGGCTTCCTTTTCCAGAATACGCTGTTGCTCGCGGTGGAGGTCTTCAAAAAGCTGGGCGTTCTGCAGGGCAATGATGGCCTGACTGCAGAAGGTGGTCAGCAGTTTCTTGTGTTCTGCCTGGTAGAAGTTGGGCTGGGTGCTGAGGAACAGCACCACGCCGTAGGTGGTGAAGCCGGCCCGCAGGGGCGCGCAAATTGCCGACCGGCATCCCGGCGTGGAAGCAAAGGAGGTCAGCACCCGGTCTTTCTGCACGTTGTTGGTGATGGTCGCTTCGGCGGTGTGGATGGTATGGCCGATAAGCCCCTGGTCTGCGGGCACGCGGCGGCCTTCGTCGCTCCGGGCAATGTTGCGCCCCGCGGCCACGGTCAGCCGGGTGGCATCGTCCTCAAAGAGAAGCACCATCCCGATGACAGATTCATCCCGGCGCCCTACCTCGGCCAGGGCCGAAAAGGCCAGGTCGACCATCGCCCGCAGAACTTTGCGGTAATCCACGGTAGACCCCAGAGTGAGGGCCATCTCGGAAATCAGTTTGGCCCGCTGGTTTTCTATGCGCAGGGCTTCCAGCTCCGCCTTGTTCTGCTGGGCAGAGGTTCTGACCCACTCGCGCACAAAAATGCCGGGCAGAACACCGGCCAGAAACAGCACCAGACTCCCCGAAGCCAGGGCAAACAGGCTTTCCGCCACCACGTCTCCGGTAAAGTTGTTCTGTAAAAGCGGTATCAGCCGCAGGCCGTAGCCAATGATAAGGGGAAAGATAATCAGCACCCCGGTCTCCGCGCCGAACCGGCCCGCCCCTATCAGGACAGGGAAAATCATCAGCGGGAGCATCAGCATCAGGGAGTGGTCCAGCAGGAGGAGCAGGCCCACGGCAAAGACAATGTCGAGGATAACCGTTACCAGCCCCAGCCAGGGAGGAAAAAACCGCGCCCACAGCAAGCCGGCATAGATGCTGTTCAGAACAATCCCCACAAACAGCAACAGCAACAGCCGCTGGAAGTTCGGTGAAAACTGGGGAGTAAAGTAGTACTCCAAACCGGCGTACAGGGCAATCAACACCAGCCAGCCCCAGCGCAGGTTAGAAACCAGCCAGTCTAACGATAAATCGGTTCGGGTATTTTCGGTAGAAATGGCAGGGCCTCCATATCCGTGGTTCATTTCCCATTATATCCAGAAGCGGCCATAATCACAAGCCCGGCCCAAACAGGTTTGGCAGTTCAGCCGGCAATTGCTACAATTTCCCTATGGACATGCCGCCTTTGCGCATCATTGTTATCAGCAGTGACCCCCTGGCCCGGGCCGGTCTGGTGGCCCTGCTCTCCCAGGCCGATAGCATCACCATCGCCGCCCAGGACGATGCCTCTGCCGACCTGCTCCAGACGACCCGGATTTACCCCGCCGACGCGCTGGTATGGGACCTGGGCTGGGAATCGTCCGGCCTGCCGGACATCCTGGCCGACCTCGACCTGCCCGCGGTTCTTCTGAGTGGGGAATCGCCGCCGGCTGTACCGGACCTCCCCTCTCCCTTTGCCATCCTGCCGCGCCAGGCCGGCCTGCCCGCCCTGGTGCTGGCCCTGCGCGCCGTCACCGGAGGACTGGTCGTCTTTTCTCCCGACCGGCTCCCCCCGTTTTCCGCCGGACCGCCGGTCCCGGACACTTCCCTGCCGGAGCCGCTCACCCCCCGCGAGCTGGAAGTCCTCACCCTGCTGGCCGAAGGGCTGTCGAACAAGGCTATTGCCCGGCGGCTCCAAATCAGCGACCACACGGTAAAGTTTCACGTCAACGCCATTATGGGCAAACTCCAGGCCCAGAGCCGCACCGAGGCCGTGGTCACCGCCGCCCGGCTGGGCCTGCTGATGCTGTAGCCCGCCCGACCTGCCCATTTTTCCGGGTTTATCCCCCCCATCCGGGCGATGCAATCCCCACCCGTTCCTGGTACTCTGAGAGAGGCGGGTCTGAGACCCTGAGTAGAGGCGGGTCTGAGACCCGCCTCTACAAAAGGCGTAATTTCCGAGAATGCCTGAAATCTGTAGGAGGCAACCATCCCGGGCGCCTCTACTACAATCCCCGTATAACTGTAGGACAACTGCTAGCAGTTGTCCTACAGAAACGCTATTTACAAGGGAGCGAAAAATGCCGAACACACTAATGAACGTATCCAGCCAGATGGCAGACACGGCAGACACTGCCGGTCGAAGCGTGGTCCGGGTTGACGCCCGCCGGCGAATGCCGGCCAGCGGCATCATCTGGAACGCAGAGGGGGTGATTGTCACCGCGCATCACGTGGTGCGCCGGGACGAGGATATTACCGTTGGCCTGGCCGACGGGCGCACCGTTGCCGCCGCCCTGGTGGGCCGCGACCCCACCACCGACCTGGCCGTCCTGCGAATCCAGGCCGATGGCCTGCCGCCCCTGCCCCCCGCGGCAGACCGTCCGCGGGTGGGCGAGCTTGTCCTGGCCCTGGCCCGTCCGGGTCGCACCATCCAGGCCACCCTGGGCGTGGTCAGTGCGGTGGGAGAGGAAGGCTGGCGAACGCCAATGGGCGGGCAAATAGACACCTATCTGCAAACCGATGTCCTGATGTATCCCGGCTTTTCCGGCGGCCCGCTGGTCAGTGCCGGGGGGCAGATGGTCGGGCTGAACACCTCGGCCATTCTGCGGGGGGTCAGCCTGACCATCCCGGCCAGCACTGTCAGGCGGGTGGTGGAGGCCCTGCTGGCCCACGGACGCATCCGCCGCGGCTACCTGGGGGTCAGCACCCAGCGGGTCCAGCTTCCCGACCCGCTGGCCCGCGAACTGGCACAGGACACCGGTCTGCTGGTGGCCGCGGTAGAACCCGGCGGTCCGGCAGACCGGGCCGGCCTCCTGCTGGGGGATACCATCGTCGGCCTGGACGACATGCCCATCCGCCGGCACGAAGACCTGCTCCACAGCCTGACTCCGGAACGGGTCGGAACCACGGCCAGCCTGCGCATCATCCGCAGTGGCAAGGTGGAAGCCCTGCCGGTCGTAGTGGGAGAGCAGTCCTGAAGCAAAGGGCGGCAGTCGCTGGAGAGTGCCGCCCTTTTTTCTACGAGGCCGCCGGAACCGCCACCGGCTGGCGGCTGGCCGCGGCCTGCCGGGGTGTCCGCAGAAGCCGCAAGCCGTTGCTGACCACCACCAGCGTACTGCCTTCGTGGCCCACCACGCCCAGCGGCAAAGGCAGGTTGAACAGGTAGACCGACAGCATCAGGGTGACAATGACCACCAGGCTGAAAATGATGTTCTGCCACACAATGGTACGGGTCCGCCGGGCCAGGTCGATAACGTAAGCCAGCTTGCGCATATCGTCCGACATCAGTACCACGTCTGCGGTTTCCAGGGCCACGTCACTGCCGGCCGCGCCCATCGCAATGCCCAGATGGCTCACCGCCATCGCCGGCGCGTCGTTCACCCCATCACCGACCATTGCCACCGTGCCCTGCTCGGCCAGCTTCTGCACAATTTCTACCTTCTGGTCGGGCAGAAGTTCAGCGTACACCTCCACAATGCCCAACTGCCGGGCCACGGCCTCGGCCACGCGGCGGGAGTCGCCGGTCAGCATGACCATCCGGCGGATGCCCGCGGCCCGCAGGTCGGCCAGCGCGGCACGGGTATCTTCCCGGATTTTGTCTGCCAGGGTCAGCAGTCCCAGCGGATGGTTGTCCCGGCTCACGTAAACCACGGTTTTGCCCTCGGCTTCGAGCTGGCGGGCCTTTGCCAGCAAGGGGGCCGGCCATACCTGGTCGACCTGCTCCAGCAGGCGCAGATT
>RFJV01000374.1 GCA_003694775.1 Chloroflexota bacterium
CAGTTATATTGCGATGTGTGAATTTTCTATCAATCTCAAGCGAATATCACCCTCTTTCATTTCGCTTTTGGTCACTCGCACTTGTTCTTAACATGAGCCATTATTTTTTCCGAGGAGCATCTATCGATGGCCTGGTACCAGACATCGTTCCGGCTTCCCCCGTTTTCGCGCGGATTTCACCTGATTACGCACCTGATAGAGAAAAACGTGCCGGAACTGCGGCAGTTTGAAGTTGGCCTGGCCCACATCTTTATCCACCATACCTCTGCCAGTCTGACCATCAATGAAAACGCCGACCCTACCGTGCGGGTCGATTTTGAAAGCTATTTCAACCACATCACCCCGGAAAATGCCCCCTATTTCCGCCACACCTACGAAGGGCCGGACGATATGCCGGCCCATCTCAAGGCCTCACTGCTTGGAAATTCCCTCACCATCCCCATCACCCAGGGACAGCTCAAGCTCGGTGTCTGGCAGGGGATTTACCTGTGCGAGCATCGCAATCACGCCGGCGGGCGTCTGCTGACCGTTACCCTGCACGGCGAAACCGCCCGCGGTCAGAAGTCTATCTAAAAAAACACGCGGGTAGGCGAAGACACTGTCTTCGCCTACCCTGTAAATCTCGGATAGGTTTTATGTATTGGCCGTCAACCGGGCGGCATTGACCTGCTTCCAGCCTTCGGCCAGGGCACGGGCAATCGGCACGGTAATATCGTTATCGGTCCAGTAGCCCATATGGGAGAGGGGATTCCAGCTTGCCAGAATGGACCCCACATTCACCGGAATGTCGGCCTTAACCACCCGGCGGTACTTCTCGTTGAGCGGCTTCAGCGGGTAGCCAATGATGTCGTCGGGGTCGTAGAAGTTCACCCACTCTCCCTTGAGCGCGGGGTAGTAGTGGGCCAGCCGGGGGGAGGGGACATTGATAGGCATCCCAAAATCGGAAAAGCGCAGTGACCAGAGGGCAATGGGACTGCCCAGGGTGTAGAAAAAGGCAAACGTTTCGCCCAGCTCTACCGGCGTGGGCTGGTGCACCGCCCGCACACTGTCCGGCATTTTTTCGGCCTGCAGGTCGTAAATGTAGTTGCTGGCGATAACCGAGCCTAAGCTGTGGGCAATCACGCACAGGGGCGCGTGACTGCCGGCCCGTTCGGCCAGGCGGCGCAGACTGCGGGCCATGACTCCGTGGATGGCATCGTACACCGCTCGCCGGTGTGGAAGCGGCTGGTAGGCCAGGGCGTCTGCCCCGAACTCGACCATGAAGCGCCGCAGTTTGATAAAGTTCAGGTCCCCCTCTCGCTTGAGTCTTTGCCACAACTGCTCCTCGGCGTGCTGGAGCACCGGCGCCCAGTGGACCGGCTCAATGATTATCTGGGTTTGGGGGTCGGGCACATTGGCCGGCAGGAAACGGGCAAAGCGGTAGGTCAGCTCGGCAATCAGCTCGTCGGCAAAGGTGGGGTCCTGCCGTCCCACTCCGTGCACCACCGCCACGGCGATGGGCTGCCATTCGGCCTTACCGGCAGAAAGAGAGTCAGCATCGTGAGCCACAAAACACCTCCTGAGTGGTTAGACTACCGCTGGGATTTGTCGCCCCAGGCGGCGGTACAGCTTCAGCAGAAACTGGCGACCCGCGTGCGCCGGGTGTGGAGGCCAAAACCGGTGCAGTGGGTGGGTGGGGTAGATGTTGGAGTTCGGGGCAATACGGCGCGGGCCGCGGTGGTCATCTTAAGCTATCCCGACCTGTCGCTGGTGGATTATGCCACTGCGGAACAGGCGGTTGACTTTCCCTACGTTCCGGGCCTGCTGAGCTTCCGGGAAGGGCCGGTCATTCTGGCGGCGCTGGCAAAGCTGGACCGTCTGCCCGACCTGCTGATTTTTGACGGGCACGGTATTGCCCATCCTCGCCGGTTGGGTATTGCCAGCCACATCGGGGTGCTGGTCGACATGCCGGCGATTGGGTGTGCCAAGTCCATTTTGTGCGGCCAGCATGCCGACCTGCCGCCGGGCCGGGGAAGCACAGCCCCCCTCCTGGACCGCGGCGAAACCATCGGGGCCGCGGTCCGTACCCGGACGGGGGTCAGGCCGGTGTATGTATCCATTGGTCACCGGATTGACCTGCCGACCAGCGTAACCTTTGTACTGAACGCCTGCAAGGGCTACCGCCTGCCGGAAACCACGCGCTGGGCGCACCGGATTGCCGGCGGAGCATTGCCGCCCAAAGGGTTTCAGCAGGTGTTGTGGCCCAACCCGGCTACCGAATAATCATCACCGGGCATTTGGCGTGGTGCAGAACCTTGTTGCTCACACTGCCCATCAGCAGGCCCTGCAGGGTTCCCAGCCCGCGGGTGCCCATCACAATCAGGTCTGCCTGGCGGGTTTCGGCCACGTTCAGGATGGCCTCGGTGGCCGGCTCTTCCAGCAGTTCCTCCCGCACGTCGAGGTCGGTTCCCAGATGGGCGTGGGCCTCATCCAGGATTTTCTGGCCGGCGGCTTCCCGCCGGGCTACCAGCTTTTCATATTCGTTGTAGCCCAGCAGGTCGGACGTTTGCGGAAAGGCATGCACCAGCCAGATGGTCGAATTGAATTTTTCTGCCAGTGCTTTGGCGTAATCCAGAGCCTTACGGCTGTGTTCAGACCCGTCAACCGGGACGACGATTCGCTTGAACATTGGTCCGCTCCTTTCTACCGGGAATGAAAATCTTCCGCCGCGGCAGTTCGTCCAGTGCCACCCCATCCAGCGGAACAAAAGTACGGTAGATGCTGACCAGAGCGTAGCAAACGGCATACCCAACCGACAGGGCAACTAACAGGCGATTGGTCGCCGGGTAAATCCACAGCAGGGCGGCGGTTGCCGCGCCCCACAGCAGGGTGGCAATGAACATGGCCCATTGAACCCAGAGGTTGTGGCTCAGGTAGTCCAGGCGCGAGGGGTACACGTATTTTATCGGTACAAAAACCAGCACGGCCAGCAGGAGAACGATGGTCAGGTTGACCAGGGGAGACATCTGCCAGAAGAAGAGATAGAAGACCACAATATTCCAGTAGCTGGGAAACCCCTTGAAGAAGTGGTCCTTGGTTTTGGCGTCGGGCTGGGTGAACTGGTAGGCAGAAGCCAGGACGACAATGCTGGCCCCCAACAGCCGGGTGTAGGGGGGGAGGAGGTCGCTGACCACCAGGAAGAAGGCCGGAGCCAGAACGTAATTCGCATAGTCAATGATGTTATCCAGCAAGGCGCCGTCGATTTTGGCCGCGGCTTCCTTGGTGTTGGCCCAGCGAGCCAGCGTTCCATCGAACGAGTCAATGGCAATGGCCGCGCCCATAAACCAGAAGGCCAGAATGTACTGGCCGTGGTGGATCGCGTTGAAGGTGAGCAGGGCAAATACCGCCCCGCTGGCAGTAAACAGATGAACCAGCCAGGCCGCGGCGCGTCGTTTGGTACTGAATGTACGTTGATGGGAGGTCATTACGGTCTTTGTTCCTCGATTTGATGATGATATGCTTGACTTGCTTACCGGGGTAACGATATTATAGACGAAGATAGGGGATGTGTCTATTGAATACCGGTGTAGGTGCACGGGGGGCTGTGCAAAATTTAATGAAACGCACCCGCAGTAGGAATAGAAATTGGAAAATCCCGCAAAAGGGATTACAATATACCAATGTAAGGTGACAGGCATAACCAGACCGTTCACCCGCCAGAAAAATCCGTCATGCAGGGGAAACCGTGTTGTCAGAGCAAACAGTTCAGGATAAGACTTCTCTTGAGCCGATTATGTATTTTGAATATGCAGGGTTAACCAACACCGGCCTCATCCGGGACCACAATGAAGATGCCTACAAACTGCCCGAAGATACCGATAGCGAGACCCTTTCCAGCAAAGGGCATCTTTACATTTTGGCCGACGGGATGGGAGGGCACAAAAAGGGAGAAGTTGCCTCCGCGGTCACCATCGAGACGGTTAACTCCGAATACTACGCTATAGCCAACCCTGTTGCTATTCAGTCAGACCCGGAAGGAGCGATTATCGACGCCCTTTCCAGGGCCATTCAAAAAGCCAACTTTGATGTCATGGAAGTGACCGAAGGGGGCGGTACAACCATTGTGGCCGCGGTCCTGTATGGCGACCGGCTGGTCACGATGAACGTAGGCGATTCGCGGGCCTACCTTCTGCGCGACAACCAGCTCCGGTTGCTGACGCGCGACCATTCGCTGGTCTCCCGGCTGGTGGAAATGGGCAAAATCACCGAAGCCGAGGCCTCTACCCACCCCCGGCGAAATGTGCTGTACCAGGCCCTGGGGCAAGGCACCGATGTTGAAATTCACACCTACAGCGAAAAACTTCAGGTTGGCGATACCATCATCCTTTGCAGTGACGGTCTGTGGGGGGAGGTGCATGAGGAGGACCTGAAGCGCGTGCTCTCGTCTGCCCCGCCGCGGGTGGCCGTTCAGCAGTTGATAGATTTGGCCAACGCTTCCGGCGGCCCGGACAATATCACGGCCATCATCATCCACGTTACTGACAAGGCTCCTTCTGCCGGAACCAGCCTCGACGATACCGACCCGTCCATTGAGATTCCGCCCAAACCCAACACCTTGCCCGAAGGCAAGTACCACGTAGACAAATGATAGATTTTGAGCGGACGGAACAGGCCGTTAAAACACTGAAACAACAGCTCCTCAACGGCGAGATTGACGAAAAGACCTTTGAAGACCGTCTGCTGGAGCTGATTGACCTGGCCGCAGATGGTCACTACTGGATGTTCGGTCACCAAAGCGAACGGTGGTATCGCCACGATGGCAAACGCTGGGTTCCGGATGACCCGTCCCGCCTGGACAAGCGGTCGGAAAACCGGGCCGGTAGCCATAACCCGGCCGCATCCAACCAAACCCCACCGGCACAGCCGGCACCGGATTGGCTGTGGATGTTTATCAGCCTGGCTGTGCTGGTCGTTATCGGCAGTATTGTTTATTCGTCCAGTTTAGGATAGACCCGTTTCGGTTGGTGAATTTTCAAA